>JBGQGO010000011.1:0-24680 GCA_041497455.1 Blastocatellia bacterium
GACCGGCGACGGCAATCGCTAACGTGCAGTCTCGTGGCTTGGGCTGCGTTCAAGCACAGTAAGAATGGCGCAGCTTGCATTCCACGGGTCGCTTTGATAGCCTCCGAAGCTGGTCAGGTAGTTGGCCGGCATCACTCGTGCGGAAGAGCCAATGCTGAACTGCACGGACTCAAACCACTCGCATTTAACGAGGTACCACGATGCTGGCTGGTGACATTCCCGAAGCTCTTACCTTTGACGACGTTTCTCTCGTCCCCGCACGCAGCGGCGTCCTTCCTACTGAAGCCGACACAACCACTCGCTTCACGCGCAACATCCCGCTCAACATTCCGATCTCGTCCGCAGCGATGGATACGGTGACTGAATCGCATCTGGCGATCGCTATCGCCCAACAAGGCGGCATAGGGGTGGTTCACAAGAATCTCTCCATCGATGACCAACGCGACGAAGTCGACAAAGTGAAGCGCAGCGAGTCGGGAATGATAGTCGATCCCGTTACGATGACGCCCGATCATCCAATCTCGGACGCGGTCGAGGTAATGGAGCGCTATCGCATCTCCGGCGTTCCTATTGTCGAGGAGAACGGTCATCTGGTGGGTATTCTCACCAATCGCGATCTGCGGTTCGAAACGCGGCTCGATCTGCCGATCAGCGAGGCGATGACCAAAGACAATCTCATCACCGTTCCCGTCGGCACCACGCTCAACGAAGCCAAAGCGATCCTTCAGCGACACCGCATCGAGAAGCTGCTGGTCGTCGATGACAACTACAGGCTCAAGGGCTTGATCACCGTCAAGGATATTCAAAAGGCGATCAGGTATCCGCTCGCGGCCAAGGACGACCTGGGCCGTTTGCGCGTTGCGGCTGGCGTTGGCGCAACAGGAGATTTCATGGAGCGCGCCGAGGAGCTGGTTCGCGCTCGCGTCGATGCACTGGTGATCGACACGGCTCACGGACACACCGAGAGCGTGATCGCCGCAGCCAAGAAGATCAAGAGCCGCTTTCCGGAAGTCGATCTCGTAGCCGGCAACATCGCAACCACCGAAGCGACCCGTGACTTGATCTCTGCCGGGGTCGATGCGGTAAAAGCAGGCATGGGCCCCGGCTCGATCTGCACGACTCGCGTGGTGAGCGGAGCCGGCGTGCCGCAGATCACCGCGATATTGGAGTGCGCGCGCGCGGCCCGCGGGACCGGAGTGCCGGTCATCGCCGATGGCGGCATCAAGTACTCGGGCGACATAAGCAAAGCGATCGCGGCAGGCGCGGACTCGGTGATGATCGGATCGTTGTTCGCGGGAACGGATGAGAGCCCGGGCGAGATAATCCTGTTTCAGGGCCGCTCGTTCAAGAGCTATCGCGGGATGGGTTCGCTCTCAGCGATGAAAGAAGGCAGCCGCGACCGCTACGGTCAGGCGAACGAGTTCCAGATGTCCAAGCTCGTTCCCGAAGGCATAGAAGGACGAGTTCCGCACAAGGGCCCGCTCTCTTCGCTCGTCCACCAATTGGTGGGAGGACTGCGCGCGGGAATGGGCTATTGCGGCTGCGGCACGATCGCCGAGCTTCATGAGAAGGCGCGATTCATTCGAGTCACATCGGCGGGCTTGCGCGAGAGCCACGTTCACGACGTGATCATCACCAAAGAAGCGCCGAATTACAGAATCGAATAGAGACGTTGGGCGGTGAAGCTGGAGAGAAGAGGAGCAGAGGTGCGGAGGAGCGGAGGAGAAAAGGAGCAGAGGAGCTGAGGAGCAATCCCTCGACAGTCGACTCCTCCGCCCTCTGCCCCTCCGCTCCTCTGCCCCTCTGCCCCTCCGCTCCTCCGCCTCTAAGCTCCTCCGCATTCCTGGTTATGCCTCTCGATGTTAAAAGAATCTGGAACGCATGCGGCGAGGCCTTCGACCGATTCACCACTGCTGCCGATTCCTTCTCAGACAACGTAGAGCGTCCCGCCATCGAACGGCTGATCGGAGACGTCGCCGACGCGCGAGTACTCGACTTGGGTTGCGGTTCGGGGCCGTACTCGGTGTGGCTCGCGGAACGCGGCGCGCAGGTAGCCGGGCTCGACCTCTCGCAGACGATGATCTCGCTCGCACAAGAGCGAGCGCGCGAGCGAAGCGTTCAAGCGGATTTTCGAGTCGCTGACATTCGCGATCCGCTGCCGTTCGGCGAGGCTGAGTTCGATTTGGTCATCACTGCCACGGCGCTGCATTACGTTGAGGACCTCGACACGACGATGAAAGAAGCAGCGCGCGTGATGAAGCCCGAAGGGTGCCTGGTTGCAAGCGTGTTGCACCCGATGTCTACAGCTCTCTTTCCGTTAGCCGGCTCGGAGGATGTGGAAGGCCCGGACCCGTGGGAGGGCTGGTACTTCGGCTCGCCGATCAGATGCATCGAAACTCCATGGTTGGCGTTCGGCGACGTGTCCAAAGAAGGCCGGCGCATCTTCTGTCATCATCACACAATCTCTGACTACTTTGGCGCCGTGTCATCGGCAGGTCTTACTATCACTGAGATGTTAGAGCCTTCGCCGCCTCCGGAGTTCGCCGCCAAGAATGTGGCTCGCTACGATCAGGCGATGCGCGTGCCTGTGTTCTTGATCTTCAAAGCCGAGCCGATCAAGTAGAAGATGAGCGCTGCGACCTTCTACATTCGTCGGCGAAATCCTGCGCCGCTGCCAAGCTTGCTCCCTGCCGAACTGCCCTCCTAGAATAGTTACGCGCTGTGGATGAGCGGCATCGCAGTTGCACTCTTGGCGGCGCCGGCGCGTGATGAACCACAAACGAGCAACGATAATCTTTAATCCCATGTCGGGGCGTCCCGCGCGCCGCGGCGAAGACGTTCGCCGAATGATCGGGCTGCTCGGCGAACGCGGAATCGACGCAGAGGCGCACGCTACGGCAGGACCCGATGACGCAACCAAACTCGCCGAGGAAGCCGTAGAGGCAGGCGCGGACATCATCATCAGCTACGGCGGAGACGGAACGCTGAACGAAGTCATTCAGGGAATGGCGGGGAGTCAAACGGCGCTGGCCGTGTGGCCCGGCGGCACCGCAAACGTAGTCGCGCGCGATTTGGGAGTGCCATTCGATATCGAAGAACTCGCAGACATGATCGCCGCTGGGAAGAGTCGGCGCATCGCTCTCGGGCTCGCGAAGGCCGGTTCCGGGTTCAGGGTTCCGCGTTCCGAGTGCGGGGCCGGTTCCGGGTTCAGGGTTCCGGGTTCCGAGTTCAGTGCTCCGCGTTCCGCGATTGAGACCGTCAGCGCGAGTGCAGAACCCGGAACTCGGAACCCGGAACCGGGAACCTCGAACGCCGAACCCGGAACCCTGAACCCTGAACCCGGAACCCCGCCGCGCTACTTCCTCATGATGGCCGGCATCGGACTTGACGCGTCAATCGCGCGCAGCGTCAACAAGAAACTCAAGCGGAGAATGGGCGAGTTCGCTTACTGGTTGTCGGGGATCAAGCATCTGTTCTTGTGGCGTGCTGAACCCTTCGCGATCGAGGTGGACGGTCGCGGCTACAAAGGCGCGTTTGCGCTGATCGGCAATGGCAAGGGCTACGGAGGAGGTATGATGATGACTCCGGGCGCCAGGCTTGAAGAGCCCTGGTTCGAAGTCTACATACTTCCGCCGCTGGCGAATAACTTCGCGTACCTGCGGGCGCTTGGAGCGTGCATGCGTGGCAAGCCGGAAGTCGCCGGAGTCTCGCTCGTAAGAGGCAAGCACATCAAAGCGAACTCGGCGCAAGAACCGTGGGTTGAAGCGGACGGCGAGATCATCGGTCCGCTGCCAATGACCTTTGACATCGTGCCCGATGCGCTTTCGGTGATCGTTCCGTAGTAGCGTAGACTTCAGTCTGCGCAAGTATGATCAGAAGGAGAGCGGCTTGTGCTTCTTGAAGCCAATCCCAACGGGATTGCATCTCACAGCCCAAGGTTGCCGTACTCGGCTACCTTGGGACGCCGGATCGCGATGGGTTCCAACCCCAACGGGGTTGCGCCTCTTGCGGGCAGGATGATCAACAGCGAAACGTGGCGCCGCTCTGTAACTGCTAGCCGTAGGCCGCAACCCCCTCGGGGTTGGCGCCAACCACGGACTACGCGTTAGCTCCGCAAATTACCCAGGGTAGCCGAGTACGGCAACCCTGGGCTGAGAGATGCAACCCCTTCGGGGTTGGACACCCGACTGCCGTTGGAGGTTTCCGTACTTGAGGAGTTTCAAAATGAGTGCAGTACTGATTCATGTTTTGATCGCCGGACTCTTGATCTCAGATTTCATCGCCGCCCCGAGCGTGACCGCAGCGCCGCCGGTCCGGGCTTCGCAGCAAGAGTCACCCACCGGCTCGCCCAAGACGGATCACGCAACAGGCATTTCTGAGTTCGACCGCTTGAGGACCGAAGGCTTCAGCGCGGTGTATAACATCGACTACAAAATCGCGCGTGAGCGCTTCCTGCAGATGACCAGGCTCGCGCCTGACCATCCGGCCGGCTACGTTTATCTTGCAAACAATCTGTGGCTCGAGACCTTGTATCAGAGCCGCCGGCTGACAACTTCCGTATACACGGGCGGGTCGTTTTACTCTCAGGACAAGGACGAGGACCAGGTCGATCAGAAGCGCAATAGCGATTTCAACGATTTAATCAGGCAGGCACTCGCGGCCGGGCGAGCGCGGTTGGTGAAGAACCCCAAGGACGTCGAAGCGCTCTACTACAACGCGTCCGCCCTCGGGATCCGCGCTGCTTACGCAACGTCGGTCAAGCGCAGCTTCACGCGTTCGATTGGCGACGCGAACGACTCGATCAAGATTCAACGGCAGGTGATCAAGCTCGATCCCGAGTACATCGACGCCTACTTGAGCATCGGCCTTTACGAGTATGTGATAGACAGCCTGCCCGGAGGCTTGAAGTTTTTGGCGCGACTCGCCGGACTGAAGGGCTCAAAGGAAAAAGGAATCGAGCACCTCGAGCTCGTGACGAAGCAGGGAAAGCTCAATGCGGACGACGCGCGGGTCGTGCTGCTCGGCATCTACAGCAAAGAGAATCAGCTCGACCGCGCGCTCGAAATAATCAGCTACATGGCGAAGCAATATCCTCGGAATTACCTCTTCGGCGTCGAGCGCGCATCGATGCTCTATAGGACGGGCCACGCAGAAGAAGGGGCTCGCGCGTTTGCTGATTTGTTGAAGGACGAACGTGTAGCGGGGCAAGCGATCGACCTTGTGAACTTTCAGTGGGGCGAGTCTCTGACAGGCCGGCAAGATTACGCGGGCGCTATCGCGCGTTACAAGGAGGTGCAACGCTGGCCGAAATCAGATCAATCACTGGTTTCCCTGGCGCACCTGCATGTAGGCGAGGCGCTGGACGCGCTCGGAAAACGTGACGAAGCGATGGCGGAGTATCAGGTTGTGCTGAAGCGCGAGAACGTCTTCGACTCGCACAAGCTGGCAACGCAGTACGTGAAGAGGCCTTACGTTGCGGTTAAGACTTAATGCTCGGCTGAGCCAGCAAACGCATGTTGTCGATCCCTTCCTTCGCGGGGACAACCCCGACACAACCACGTAGTGGTTGCATGTTTATAGCCAACAGGGCCGCGCAGATGCTCACTCCTTTAGGAGTGACACGCGTCAGTACCCGAACGCACACATTGAACTCCTAAAGGAGTTTCGTACCGTTTCGCTCACGTTTCTATAAACATGGAACTCCTAACGGAGTTCCGGCCGTTCACTGCCGCGCTGCCCATCGAACACGAATGCGCTCTCGTAGTTGATTCGTTGCCTTCTGCTGCTTCGGGTCTGACTCGATCTGTTGCTGCAAGGCGTCGGCCTCCGCTTCCTGCCGCCGCAGATACTCTTCCACCGACTCGCGATTCGCCAAGTAGTACGCAATCACGGCATATGTGTCCGCGAGATCAAGAGAAGGAAAGCTCTCAGCGATACGTTCAGCGGTTGCCCCCTGCTTGTAGTGGTGGACGACAGAATCCAGGCTCACGCGCGAGCGGCCCACACGAATCGTGCCGAACTCAGTAGTAGTCAGCGGCACTGTCACGGTTGTTTCGACATTTGACATCGCGGGTTCATTATAAGCTGCGATTTCATCGACTGGGAACATGAATGTTGCTCAAGAAGTTCTGATTCGTAGGTAACCACGTTCTAGCGCTTCGTCTCGGTTGGTGCGCCGAAGACGTGCTTCTTTCCTCAATCGCGGGGTTTCACTCGCGGACTGGCCTCTCTCTGTGATGCTTTGGCCGAACTTCGATATGTTCGATCGAAGGCCTTCAAGTCAAGTTGCTTACACTTACTATCTGGAGTAGTATTGCGCCGCTTCTGATACTTCGAGTTCATAGTAGAGAAATCACGCCGAACACATGGGACCTGCTCACATCCAAAGGAGGATGGCATGGCAGCATATGACAGATGCGAATCATGCAAGGGGAACGGATATTTCCGATGCGACGAGTGTGCCTGTAAACCTTGTCAATCCAGTGGCAAGGTCAATTGCCGGAGCTGCGACAAGGGCAAGGCACAGTGTCCTTCGTGCGGTGGCAACGGTGAAATATCCAAGAAGGGGTGGATACTCACTCACAGCGAGGTGTGCCCAGAGTGCAGGGGTCCAGGGAGGATCACTTGTAGTGCTTGCAATGGTAGTACTAAGTTGGGTAATTATATACTTGACATACCAAGCTGCTCGTGCTAGTATTCGAGTATGGAAAACGTCAAGACACTACAGCAAGCAATCCTCTACTTTCGGGACTACCAGAACTGCCACGATCTAATGGTCACGCTTCGCTGGCCGGATGGCAAGGTCAAATGCCCTTATTGCGATTCTGAGAAAGTTACCTACTTGGCAAAGGCTCGCGTGTGGAAGTGCTACAGCAAGCATCCCCGCCCGCGATTCTCTCTCAAGACTGGCACCATCTTTGAAGATTCCCCGCTCGGTTTAGACAAGTGGCTCGCGGCCTTGTGGCTCGTTGTGAACTGCAAGAACGGCATTAGTTCTTGCGAAGTGGCCCGCGATCTAGGCGTCACTCAGAAAACCGCTTGGTTCATGAATCACCGCTTGCGCGCCGCTTTGAACGAAGGTGGATTCACGATGATGCTGTCCGGTGAAGTAGAAGTTGACGAAACTTTCATAGGCGGCAAAGCGCGGAATATGCACATCGCGCAGCGCAAGCGCAGAATTACGGGCACGGGCGGCAAAGACAAAGCCAAAGTAATTGGCCTTCTTGAGCGTGGCGGAAAGGTCCGTACAACCGTAGTGCCCGACCGCAAGAAGCAAACGCTACAGGCCGAAGTCAAGAAGCACGTTGAAGTAGGAGCGGCGCTCTACACGGATTCGCTCTTGTCTTACGACGGACTAGAGAGCGACTACGCGCACTTGGTAATCAATCACGCGGTCAAGTACGTAGAGGGAAAGATACACACGAACGGAATGGAAAACTATTGGAGCTTGCTGAAGCGCGGGCTAACCGGAACGTATATCAGCGTCGAGCCCTTTCACTTGTTCAGGTATCTTGACGAGCAATCATTTCGCTACAACAACCGGAAAGAAATGAACGACGCGGGCCGCTTCATACTGGCGCTCTCCGGTATCACTGACAAGCGACTGACCTACAAGACTCTGACCGGAAAAGACCGGGACCCATTCGAGACGATAAACTAAAGCGCCAGAACAGAGGCAAACGCACAAAGGCTGGCTAGCTCTTCTGAGCTAGCCTTTGCCCTTGCCTTCTTGAATGGATTGGGAGAGCGCGATTGGGAGCGACGTGACAAGCTAAATAGCAAAACGCGCGCCGAAGGTTCTCCGGCGCGCGTTGGGTTTGAACCGTAGAACTCTTCGATCTACGCAAGTGCAAACCTGTCTAACATTGTTGGTAACGCAGTGATGTCTGTTGCCTCATGTTTAGGCTCGTATTCTTTATACAACACCCCTGCGACTTCATTATGTGTTTCATCTTTGAGCTCCTCAGGAAGAAGACGGTCAATTGCGAGCTTGCGCAATCGTGCGTCATAGTGAGACGAGATGTCCGTATGGTCGTTTTCCCATCTGGAGATCTCTTGCCTACTAGTCTTCAAAAGATTGGCTAGCTCTGTGGCTTTTAGCCGCATAGCCTTCCTAAGAAACAAAATACTATCGCCATTGAGCCTCCCTTTCTGGTGGACTAAAACATCAACAAGCAGTTGAGTGAAAACGTGCGGATCAGGGCCAATGGGCATCCGAGTGCCACACTTTACGCAGATGTCGATAGGCCAGTCACCTAAGTAGACATTCTCAAGGCCGCACTCAACGAAGTGATAGCGACCTCTTATCCGCTCCATCTCTCCTTTGCATTTTGGGCATGACATGGATTCTCCTTGTCTGACTTCAACCTTTCTACTTGGTAAGCAGAAAGTTAGTGATGTCAATGGGGCAGTCCTCCTTTCTTGGTAGTCGAACAAAAACCGTTATTGGATTGCCGAGTCGGTCTAATCCGAAGACCGGGCACGACCAACTCCGCTCATCGTCGTAAGCAACTGCGCCTTCGCCAAGGATCAAAGGATTTCCATCCGTAATCGCATGGTAAAGATCTAAGTAGTCCGTCGTCGGGTCTTCGTGCGCGCCCTTCTCAGGGCCACGCCCCTTAAAAGTCTCTCTCTTCGTTTGCCTGAACATCAAAATCTTTTCGGTTACCTCCGGCCACCACCGGACCCCGACCTTTTTCGCCCTAGTGCGAATCATTTCAAGTAACGCCGCTCTCGATGGTTCCGCCCCGCCTAAGATACTCATAACCACGCACCTCGCCTTCCCGCAATTAGCGGATCCTTGATGCCACTGGTCAAACGGATAGTAACACCGTGTTACACGGTGTCAAGCACTTAATGCGCGGTAACCGCGATCGTCGCATTCAGTGAGGGTGGTTGAGATAAGAAATTGACCACAGCCTTATCCCTAGATCAAACGCTTCGTAGAATCAGGCAATTAGTAGCTCCGATGAACTGCCTCTCGTTTCAGCAAACTCCCGGTTGCTTTTTTCTTGACTTTGCTCGACATCGTTCGTACACTCATGCGCATTAGGAGGTAGACCAAAATGAGCGATACGTTGTACAAAGCAATGGGGGAAGTTAGGCAGCAATTGGTCGATGCTCTGGAAGGCATCAGAGATGACCCCAGAATAGAACAAATCATTAAGCTCCATCAGGGCTTAAACACTTTGGAGGAACTGACCGAGAGTACCAAGACTTCCCTCTCACAAATCTTCGCGGAAGTCTTAGGTCTGGAGCAGGGAATTGCGCTCTCTGTCAGGCCCGGAGAGTTCTACGGTCGAGATCAGTTAAAAGCAGCTAAGATGTATCTCAAGCGTAAAGGCGAAGCCGGGGCATCCTTTGACGAGATTGTCAGGGCCATCAAGGAAGGTGGGGCTAAGATCACCAGCGAAGAGAAACTGCGGGTGTCATTAGGCCGCAGCACGCTCGACATTGCAAAGGTTGGCTTAGAGCACTACGCATTACTGGAGTTCTATCCCCACGCACAGGCACAGCGCGGGAATAAGCGACGCAAAGGTGAAGGCGGGGACAGTGCCGAGGCGGATGAAGTAGGGGAGATGGACGCCACTGAAGGTGATTTCATAGAACAAAGTGCCGAAGCAGATGATGAGTTTGTAACAGGCGAAAATATCAAAGACGTTGCATCGGTGGCCAAAGCTACCGAGTGACCGTTCCCGCTCACTTGCGCGAGAACGTAATTCTCCGGCTAGGGGTTTAGAAAACCAATGATCATTACGATCAATCACGCCGGACGCAGGTTAACCGTAAGGGTTCCGAAAGGTACCGATTCGGTTAGCTTCGAGGAGCCGCCACCAAACAGTGGCGGTAGCAAGGGTCAGGATAATGAAAAGCCGCTCATCATTCTGACCGATAGAACGTGAGCGGCCTTCTAGCAAATCGTAACTCTGTTGCTTAGTGGGTTACGTCCTAGTGGGAGAGTTGGTCCCTCTCTCACTAGGTATTTTTGTGTTCAGCGACATTATAGCAAATCGTTAACGATTGCAACACAGTTTTTGTGGTACAATCGAGCCGCATGAAACCACACCCAAAGGTCGAAGAAGGCCCGCAAGCGGCGCAGCGGTTCATCAAGGCTCTTGGAGCCGTGCTCTCAGTACCCAAGAGCGCAGCGCCGAATCCTTTCAAGAAGGCAAAGCCAAAAAAGAAAAGGCCAGCCGCTCGGAAGAGCTAGCCAGCCTTTCGTTTCTTTGTGGACTTGCCTTTCGGCCTACCGCCCTTGCTCGGCTCGAACTTCTCTACCTCATCCCTGAATACGAGCCGCCTTCCAAGAACTTCAACTGACTTGAGACTGCCGCGTTGAACAAGTTGATTGATAGCTTGGGGAGTACATCCGCGAATCTCGGCTGCTTCCTTCTGTGTTATCAACCTGCTTAGATCAATTCGCATATATCACAAAACGACTTGCGTATCTGAAAGGTGTTTTGTAATAATGACAGTGCCCGGAACGTAACAACCGCAACCGGGCCGAGCTTCGACAGTAATGGCGAAGCAGCTACGGGACTGGGTTGCGTTGAACCTTGGCGGGAATGCGCAACCCCGTCCTGTTAATGAGTCCAAGAGATTACCTGAATCTATGCCGGACGCGCCATACAAAGTGAAGCAAAGCATTCTCCTTTAGCGGCTAAGAGGGTGCGCCGCGCGGCTAAGGCGACTTCCCAGGGAGTCTGAACCCGTGTGGCGTTCCCTCTTTTTTTCACTCGCATAGAACCAAGACAAATTCCATCATTGCCATAATTAGCACTGCCATAATTAGCACTTGATTTGAAGAGTGCTGAAGAGTAATCTATCTCCGAATCTATTGTGTGGCCGAACGTCGCGAGCGCGTTTACGCGCTAAGGCGGTCCGGGGGTCACATAAGCCATTCAGTGGCCCTACCAGTTGTCGCAATAGATCATAGTTGAAGTTTCTCTGGGGTGAGAATCAAAAGCCGCCCTACCTTGACTGGTCATCGCGGGGAGCGGCCTTTGGCACTGCGGTATATGTGTGTCTGATCTAATTGTCTGCCTCAATATACCGTGACCCGCCCTGTAAGTCCAGCTTTTTTTCGCGGTTCCGCGATCCGCAAAGGAAAAGCTACGTATGCCAGGACAGAAGAAAACCATTTACCGCAGTTCGAAGACGGGGCAAATCGTTCCCAGACAGTATGCCGAAAAGCACCCTGCTACTACGGAAAAAGAGAGGGTGAGCACGGGCAAGAAGCGGTAGCCAATTAACCCTCAACCGGGGCGGTAGCCAATCCGCCCCGCACCGCCCTAACCATAAAGGAGATGCGTCAATGACACCAGAGGAACTTAGAGAGATTGTCGGACTATTCAAGGATACAGAGGAATTTCGGGAGATCATTGTTCTACTCAAGAACATTCAACAAACACAAGCCAGCGCATTGACCCTGATAATGCTTGAGCTAACCGAAACCCGTGCAATTGTACAAACCGTTCTAGGCACTCAGGGGGGTATTTTCGCAATACTCGGACGCCCCGAAGATGAGGTAAGGACAGAGCTACAGAAAGCACTCAATCAGGTTGTCGGTCAGGAACTAGAGCGCGTGACAGAACGGATAAAAACCACTTTTGCTGAGATGCCGAAAAAGATGCAGGACGCAAGTCGACGAGAACAATAGGAGAATTAACTTCCGGCCTGTCACGCCGTTCGCTATCTTGCTCTTTTAGGGTCCGGTATGTCAAGTATATAGTTACCCTAAGTTGGTTTGCTCCTCCTGCGGCGGCAGAGGAAAAAGCGTAACCTGCTCACGATGTGGTGGTACGCAGAAGATTTCTTGCCAATCTTGTGGCGGGTCTGGAAGGATCGAGAGTGAATGGAGTAAGTCGCTTCGTGCCCTCCCGGTCGACAGACTCCGCTTCGAACACGAAAAGAGGCAGCGCGAAGTCTCGAATCTACACTCTCAAATCTCTCGGCTCTCTCGTGAACTCGACGAAATGTATGAATGGTACGAGCGAGAACGGGCTCTGCGTCCGAATGCTTACAATGCTGCCGGCTCGCAACCAGCTGGACTCAACAGCATTCCAAGAGAGATGAGCGGGCTCGAGACTCGCATTCATCAGATCAACGATGAAATTGAAGTGATAGACAAAGTAATAAGCGAAAAATGGAAGTAAACCACAGGTTCGTCATTACCTGTCTCGAACGACAATCGGGTCAAAGACGGAACGTCGTTCTAATAGTGTCTACCATTTCTTGATCACCTGGCTAGGACCCCAACTCTGGTGCCCCTTTTGGGACTCCTTTACACCCTCGCGAGGCGGTCTCTATAATCCCCGTTCAAACATCATGGCCTCCGAGCACGAACTCGTCATCATTCTCGATTTCGGCGGACAGTACACTCAACTGATCGCCCGCAGGGTTCGCGAGCTTGGCGTCTACTCCGAGATAGTGCCGTTCAACACCACTGCCGAAGCAATCCGTCGCAGGGACCCGCGAGCCATCATCCTCTCCGGAGGTCCGTCGTCAGTCTACGAAGAAGGCGCGCCGCATCCTGATCCCGAAGTGATTCAAATGGGTGTGCCCGTGCTCGGCATCTGCTACGGCGTGCAACTCATGGCTCATTTCCTGGGCGGTGAGGTCAAGCCGTCAAACAGGCGCGAGTACGGACAGGCCGAGATCGCCGTGCAGGCTGAGAGTCAGTTGCTTGCGGGTCTGACGTCGCCCTTGAAAGTCTGGATGAGCCACGGTGATTATGTGAGCCGCCCGCCTGAAGGTTTCACGATCACGGCGGCGACTGAAGCTGCGATCGGAGCTGTCGAAGACTCCGAGCGTAAGCTCTACGGCGTTCAGTTTCATCCCGAGGTCGCGCACACCCCCCAAGGCAAAGAGATACTCCGCAACTTTCTGGTCAACGTCTGCCACTTGCGCTGCGATTGGACGATGTCGTCTTTCATCGAGACTACCGTCGAAGACATCAAGCGGCGAGTTGGACACGGCCGAGCCGTATGCGGATTGTCTGGCGGAGTCGACTCATCGGTCGCGGCTGCGCTTGTTGCCCGAGCGATTGGCGTTCGGCAAACATGCATCTTCGTGGACACCGGGCTGCTTCGTAAGAATGAGTTTGAAGAGGTGTTGGAAGCCTACCGCGAAATGGACCTCAACGTGATTGGCGTCGCGGCGGGCGAGCGCTTCTTGACCAGGCTTGCAGGCGTGATCGACCCCGAGCGCAAACGCAAGATCATCGGCAACGAGTTCATCGAGATATTCCAGGAAGAGGCGCGAAAACTCGGCCACGAAGACTTTCTCGTTCAGGGCACGCTCTATCCCGACGTGATCGAATCGGTGTCAGTGAAAGGCCCGTCCGCGGTGATAAAGTCTCATCACAACGTGGGCGGTTTGCCTGAGAAGATGAACCTGAAGCTGATCGAACCTCTGCGCGAGCTGTTCAAGGACGAGGTGCGAAGAGTCGGCCGCGAGATGGGCTTGCCAGAAGAGATCGTTAGCCGCCAGCCGTTCCCCGGGCCTGGCCTGGCGGTTCGAATACTCGGCGAGGTGACCGCAGATCGCGTAGCTTTGTTGCAAGAGGCCGACGCGATTGTCATCGAAGAGATTCGCCGCGCGCACCACTACGACAAGGTCTGGCAATCGTTCGCGGTGTTGTTGCCGATATCGACCGTCGGAGTGATGGGAGATATGCGGACTTATGACAACGCGATCGCGATTCGGGCGGTCGAGTCGCTCGACGGCATGACCGCTGATTGGGCTCGGCTTCCTTATGAAGTGCTCCAGCGAATCTCGTCTCGAATAGTTAGCGAGGTGCGCGGAGTGAATCGAGTCGTGTACGACATCAGCTCGAAACCGCCTTCTACGATTGAATGGGAATAGAGAATCGACCGCTGATTGGCGCTGACTTGTTTGGACTGGGGCAGCCTATTTGGAGTGCGCCGCCTGTTCCGCATTGTACGACTATCGCATGCGTGGCGGCGCTTTTGTTTGAGTGTAGAAGACACTACCAAGAAACCTGGCTCTGCGGTCGCTCACTCTAAATAAGCAAAAGCGCCGCCGCCCATGCGACAGTCGTACAATGCGGAATAGGCGGCGCACTCCAAATAGGCTGCCCCAGTCCAAATGATCCTTCGTCAAATCAGCGGTTAATCCTCGCCACGCTTCCGCACCAAACAAACCGCTTTCACCTGGTGGCGGTCGAGCACGGTGAATTGAGCCGCGAAGTCCGGGGGTTCAACGCCGTCGCGAAGATCTACAACCGCCATCTCATCGAGCTGAATCCGCTCCGAATTGCCGAACACCCGATAGCGCGATGACCGGGTGGCCATCATCTTGATGTCGATGTCCCGGGATGCTTCGGCTTCGCGCAGGCTGAAAACCTTCATTCGAGTCCCCCTTCGAGCATTCCAACCAGCCTCGGAATGTCAGTCAAGTCATCGGTCACGAAGTCGGCGATAGTCGTCTCGCCTTCTTCCATCGGTGTTATTCCGGTGAATCGAATCGCGCGAAAGCCCGCTCGCTTGGCGCCGATGATGTCCGTCCGTTCGAGATCGCCCACGTGCACCATCGCCTCATGCCCCGCTGAAAGCGATCGGGCCGTGCGCTCGAAGACTTCGATGTGAGGCTTCGCGCGGCCGGCTTCATCCGAGAAGACCAGCGATTCGAACACGTCGAGCAGGTCGTTGTCCGCGAGCACCTGCTTCAGCACTCGGCCCGGCGAGAACCCAACGTCTGAAATGATCCCCAGCCGATAGCGCTGCGCCAAACTGGACAGCGCTTCGCGCGCGCCGGCGATAAGCACCGGCGGGCGCTCGAGTATTCCCTCTTCGAACCGCGCAACAATCGTCGCAAGCACCGGCTCAGACACCGCGACATCAAGGTGATTCAAAATAGAGCTCACGCGCTCGGCTGCCGGCAGAGTCCGGTGCTCCTCTTGCCAGACGCGGTGATGGGCCTCTTCCTCGATCGAGCAAGCGCGCGCCAGCTCAGTCTCGAGACGAGAGCCGTGTTGAGGGAACATCTCGGCCAGCAAGCTTCGCCTTCGATGTTGATACAGCCGAAACGCTCCCGGCTGTTCAGTGAACAAAGTGTGCCAAAAATCAAATGAGATCGCTTTGATACGCAATTGCGAGGTTCCCTTCCCTTCTTGCCGGATTGTGTTAGGACTACAAACGTATTCTAATGAGATAACACCCAAACGAACAACGTCGAGGGGAGTCGATGAGCCGCGATCAAACCGCAACATTCAAGTCTGAGCTCGAAACAGCGATCTTCAGCTTCGGCATCCCAGCGCTAACGGAAGAACAAACGACTCGGTTGGTGAGACATTACTCTATGCTCTGCCGGTGGAATCAGCGGCTGAACCTGACGCGAATCACTGAGCCACGGGAAGCAGCCAGGCTTCACTACGCGGAATCTCTTTTTGGAGAGCGCTTCATAGCCGGCGCGCATACGCTGCTGGACATAGGCAGCGGCGCAGGATTCCCGGCCATCCCTCTCGCAGTCGCGAGGCCCGATGTTCAAGTGACCGCTCTCGAGGCGAATCAAAAAAAGTCGCTCTTCCTGAAAGAAGCGAAAGACGAATTGGAGTTGGCGAATTTGAAAGTTGTGACAGCGAGGCTGGAGGAATTCGATTGGGCCGGCTATGAGTTGCTAACGAGCCGCGCTCTCGACCGAGCCGAAGCAATCTTGCCAACAGTGATTGAACGCTTGAGTGCGAAACAAAGGCTGGTGCTCTACTGCGGACCAGATCTCGTTGCAAAGCTCGAAGGACAGGTTAAGTACAAGATCGAAACTCATCCGATCCCTAACAGTGAAGCGCGCCTCATAGCGATCTTCTCGCGGGAATAGACCGCGGATCGAGCGGATCAGACGGATCGGCAGAGATCAGATCAGTGTGAATCCGTCTGATCCGTTCGATCCGTGGTCTATCCCAGTCACTTAGACCCGGCGACGTCCATCACCGCCCAGTAGATGAACTCGACAAACTTGCCGAGTCCCTCAACTGAAATCCTCTCATCGTTGCCGTGTATGCTTGCTCGCTCGCGGTCGCCTGCCACGCTTCCCAGACCGTACGCCTGCACGCCCTTCGCTCGAAGTTGCGCCGAATCGGTCGCGCCAGTCAGCATAAGCGGCAATGTCACCGTGCCTGGGAACAACTTCGCCTGCGCGCTTTCGAGCGCGCGGAACAAATCCGTTTCCAGCTTCGATGGCGGCGTCGCTGGCCGTCCGCGAGCCGGCGGAGGAATCACCTCGACGGCCGGGTCGTTGATCAGCTTGCGCAGCGCCTCGGCGAGCGCGTCTATGTCTTCATCAGGCAGGGCCCGCACGTCGAGCGTCGCTTCGGCGTCGCCGGGAATGACGTTGCTGCGAAAGCCTCCTTTTATGATCGTGGGAACGATCGAGGTCCGCAGCATCGAGTTGTAAGTCCCGTTGCTGGTGCGAATCTTCTCCTGAATCATCTCGCTGTTAGCCGGCTCCTCGAGATGCGAGTAGAGATAAGCTTCGTCCGCCGGGCTGATCTTCGCGAGCCGCGAGAAGAACGCTCGCGTGGTTTCGTTCAGGCGCATCGGCGTCTGCCAGTTGCCGACTTTTGCAACAGCGCCCGCAAGATGTGTGATCGCATTGTCCAGCCGCGGAATGGAGCCGTGCCCGCTTGTGCCTTTGGCTACCAGCTTGAATCCGCGCGGCACTTTTTCGGTAGTTGCTACGCCGACGTATTTCACTTTCCCGTTTGGCGCGTAAATCATCCCGCCTTCGTTGAGCGCGTATTCGCACTCGATCTTGTCCCAGTGCTGCTGGACCATGAAATCGATCCCGACGCTTGACGTGCCCTCCTCACCCGCTTCGGCAAGGAAAATGACATCGCGATCAAGCGGAACTCTCAGACGGTGAAGAAGCAGAAAGACTTCGAGGCACGCGCTGGCCATTCCTTTATCGTCCGACGAACCACGCCCGTAGAGGTAACCGTCTTTGACAACACCGCCGAAAGGATCGACCGTCCATTTCTCGCGCTCGACGCCGACGACATCGATGTGGCCCATCAGCAGAATAGGTTTCTTTTTGCCGTTGCCCTTGAGCCGGGCGACGATGTTGGCGCGGCCACGTTCCAATTCGAATATCTCGGACGCAATGCCCTCACGGTCGAGAATCGATTTCAGGTACTCGGCTCCTTTGGTTTCGTTGCCTGGCGGGTTGCTGGTGTCGATGCGCACGAAGCCCGAAAGAATGTTGACGACCTCGTCGCGAGCCGCGAAGAAATCGGGCGTCGCGGGTTTGTCGAAAGCACGGGCAAGCGAGCCTGATGCTAACAGCGCGAGCACTGCGGTCAGAGCCAGTATGGTTCGGGTTAGTCGTTGACGCATTCCATTCCTCTTCTTGAAGCTTGAGTTTGCCTGACAAGTTTGTCGTTCGGCCTTCAGGCGGAAGTCTGTAGCGGCCTCGGCTCACAGGGGACTCTACAAACTTCCGCCTGAAGGCCGAACTACGAACTCTGCTGCGTTTCAGCGTGTCGTTGCTATCTAATTTCTTGAAAGCGAGCCGTAGCTTACCAACCGGTCGCGTGGGTCGCAAGCGATCCCGCCTTTTCAACCAAGGCGCAATCGGTCAAAAGAAATCAAAGCCGCGATGGGTTAGGGTCAAACTGAGAATGTGGGTTCAAGCGCTGCGCGAGTCATGTTTCAGGAAGTTGCTTAATGCAAACGCGTTTGAGGTAGTACGCTCGCTGGCACGGGCCGTGCACTTAGATACGCCGGAAGCTTGAGACGCCTGTTGGTGTTCTCTTGGGGCCACCGTACGCAGCGCCGGATGAAACGCGCGCGCGAAGTTGAAGCCGTCTTCCACTCACCGCTCCCGGCCGCCTAGCCGGAACGGCCGATGGCTTCGACGGCTTGCACGCGCGGCTTTAAACCGAGTCAGAACCCTCTCTACGGCTTCTGGCGCTGACGTATGGTGGCTCGCTTTCTTTCTACCGTTCTATCTTCTTCACGCCGTCCATGTAAGGCCGCAGCGCTTCCGGGATTACTACTGAGCCATCAGCCTGCTGATAGTTCTCGAGCAACGCAAGCCACAACCGTCCAATCGCGAGCCCCGAGCCGTTCAACGTGTGTGCGAATTCCGGCTTCGCCTTTTGTTCGCGGCGGAATCGAATCCCTGCGCGCCTTGCCTGGAACGCTTCGCAGTTCGAACACGACGATATCTCGCGATAGGCATTCTGGCTCGGCAGCCAGACTTCGATGTCGTAAGTCTTGGCCGACGAGAATCCCAGGTCGCCGGTTGCTAGTGCGACTCTGCGATAGGGAAGCCCAAGTTCTTCAAGCACTGCTTCGGCGTCATGTGTCAGCGACTCCAGCTCATCGTACGAGTCCTCGGGCCGAGTGATCTTCACCAACTCGACTTTGTCGAACTGATGTTGGCGAATCAAGCCTCGAGTGTCTTTGCCGTGGCTTCCGGCTTCAGACCTGAAGCACGGCGTGTACGCGGTCATCTTGATCGGCAAGCGCGCGCCATCGAGGATTTCGTCCGCGTAGATGTTCGTCAGCGGCACTTCGGCGGTCGGGATTAAATAGAGCCCGCGCTCGTCGGTGAGCTTGAACAGATCGGCTTCGAACTTGGGGAGCTGACCTGTGCCAAACAGCGTGTTCGCGGTCACGATAAACGGTGGCAACACTTCTTCGTAGCCGTGCCGCTTCGTCTGCAACTCGAGACAGAAGTTGATCAGCGCTCGTTCGAGTCGCGCGCCCAGACCTCTGAGAATCGCGAAGCGAGCACCCGAAATCTTCGCCGCGCGTTCAAGGTCCAATATGCCGAGCGCTGTGCCCAGCTCGACATGGTCGCGAGGCTCGAAGTCGAAAATCAGAGGCGTGCCCCATCGCGTGACTTCATGATTGGCCGACTCATCCAGTCCGGCCGGCACGCTATCGTGAGGGAGGTTCGGAAGGCCGATCATCAGGTTGTTCAAATCATCCTTGATCGCGTTTAGCGCGGCCTCGCGTTCCGCGATCTCTTCACCTATTCTCCGAACTTCCTGCCGGCGCGATTCTGCGTCTTCCGTCCGGCCAGCCTTCATCATCGTGCCGATTTCCTGGCTCTCGCGATTGCGGAGCGCTTTCAAGTCATCGACCTTACGAATATTCGATCGCCTTTCGGTTTCGAGTTGGCTAAAGCGATCCAGCACCTCAGTGGAAAACCCACGGGTCTGTAGTTTCCTCATCACTACATCGTAGTTGCCGCGCACAAAATTAATGTCGAGCATCACAGTCACCTTTCACATATGCGTGAGAAGACGAGAGCGTAAGCCGGGCTCAGCGGCAGTGTCAACTGAGCTCGCCGTCAACACAAGCCTGAATGTACGAGACTCGGGTAGCTGCTGAACGTTCAGCTTCGCTTACGCAGGCGGCGCAGCATTCCGCTGCAACTGTAGCGCGATGAGAATACGGCAGGTGATGAGATCGAGGCGAAGAAGATAACGTAGAGGATGAACTTCAGCCAGCGCGTGCCACCCAGATCGACTCCCATCATCAGTATCGCGCCGATGATGGAAACCGCGAGGATGCCGCCGATGTTTATGAGGAGTCTTTTCTTGTTATCCATAGCACCCCGTCTACAATCAAAGCTGAAGGATTCTAGCACAGACTCCGCCGCATTCAAGAGGTTGAGATCAATCGACGATAGCTTGCGACTCTTCGGGCTGGCCGCTTAGCATAGGGAATCATGCGAGATCTCGTCGAAGAAACAACCACTGAAACCACATTCGTTATGCGAGAGCGCGAGGTCGCCACAACAGATGGGAAGGCGCGCATCGCGACCCTTGTATGCGAGCCGCTCGAGCAAGCAGGCTTCGTCAACGCATTCAGCACGAGGCTCGGCGGCGTAAGTCCGCTGCCATCGAATGCGCTGAGCCTCGCCTACTTCAAAGGCGACGAAAAGGAAAACGTCGCGGAGAATCGACGCCGCTTCCTCAAAGCAATCGGGGCAGAACACGCTCGAGTAGTGACTGCGCGGCAAACGCATTCGATCGAGCGTTATACGATCGAATCAGAGGAGCAAACGCACGGACCTCAACCTGATTGCGACGCGATGATTACGCGGATGACCGACATCCTGCTTGCGGTTCAGACCGCCGACTGCTTGCCTGTGCTGATCGGGGACACAAAGACCGGCGCGATGGCCGCGATTCACGCGGGATGGCGCGGCACGGCGGGACGCATCACCGAACGCACGGTTGCGGACCTCATGCTGGTTCACGGCGTAAGCCCTCGCGACTGCATCGCTGCGTTGGGGCCGGCCGCTTGCGCCGAATGCTACGAGGTTGGAGAAGATGTGATCGGCCGATACAAGAGAGAGTTCGGCTACTGGCGGAAACTGCTCGTGAACTTCAAAGAGAACGGCAAGGCTCATTTGGACATTCGCGAGGCTAACGTTCAGCAACTCAGCTTCTGCGGCTTCAGCGAAGATCGCATCCACGTCGCCGACTATTGCACCATGCACCAGAATGAACTCTTTTTCTCATACCGAAGAGAAGGCAAGGGACAACCCTCGGGCGTTGGGCGGTCGTTGTCGGTCATCGGCAAGGTCAGCTCGTAATGAGGAATGTTCGTAGTTCGGCCTTCAGGCGGAAGTTCGTAGAGTTAACTGGCGCAAAGGGGGTTACCAACTTCCGCCTGAAGGCCGAACTACGAACATTCTTCATAGGAGATCATCAATGAGCGAAACAATACTGATCGGACGAGGACGTCAACTCACGTCAATACCGCGCAGTAAATGGGAAGAGCAGTTGAGCAAGGTTCCGCAGTCTATGAAGACAAGGCTCAGTTTCATGACCCGCCAACACCATCTCGTGCGGTACTTTGTTGTAAGGACTCTCCCGCGATTCGGCAGACCGATTGCGCCTGAGCTGATCGCGGCGACGCTGAAGATCCCGTTGCCTCGAGTAGACGTAATTCTCGCCGAGCTGGAAGAGAAGCTCTTCTTTCTGGTTCGAGACGAGCGCGGACACGTGTCCTGGGCCTATCCGGTTACCGTAGACGAGACGCCGCATCGTTTGTTTTTCAGTACGGGCGAGCGGATCTACGCGGCTTGAGCGGAGGACGCGATTGCGGCGCCCTTCGTGCAAGGGCGTTTACGAAAAAAGCGGTTGTCGATTGAAGTCAGAACCGAGTGCGCGCACTGCGCACGACCCATACGGCTAATTGTCGGCAGCGACTTGAAGCATCAAATCGCTGATGGAAGCAACAGACCCCTGCTGTTTGAACCTGAGATAGACTGGGCGACGTTCGCCGAGCCCAACATCACTCACGCCTACTGACGAAACTCATTGTTCTTCTGGTCAGAAGAACACGCAAGAAAGTATCGTGAGGACAGGAACCAAGTCGACGGAGTGTTTCTGAATTTGGACCAAAGCGCTTACTCGACCCGGATAGCCCAGGGAGCGCTGTTCGCTTTCTAGACTAGCTTGGCGCGAAGTAACCACGCCGATGCCGCACTGTCAGGTCGCCGTGATTCTTCACCTTAACCTGAATTGTGCGGAACGAACCATCCTTTGCGCCGTTGGCAGGCGTGTACGCGAGTATATACTGAGAACGCAGGTCTTCGTCTATCTGAGCGTACGCTTTGTCCAGGTCCGCTTCGTTGTGCGGGAAGAAGGCCCGACCACCGGTCTCGGCGGCGATCTTCCGCAGCGTTCCGGAGTCCACGCCCATCGGTCCGCCGATGCCGATCGAATAGACGATGATCTCGCTGCGCCACGTTCGCTCGATGGCCTCGCGCATCTTCACGCTGCTGGACGTGTCCTGGCCATCGGTGACCAAGATGATCACGCGCCGCCCGGCCTCTCGTCTCAGCAAGTCGGTTGACACGGAATAGATCGAGTCAAACATAGCGGTCGAGCCGACTCCCGAGTCGTTGATCGGCGGCGTGCCGCCTGGGCGTCCCATAGTCGCCGATTGAGCCGGAAGCCGCACGTCATCGAGCGCACGGTGAAGCTTCTCAACGTCCGATGTCAGGTCTTGCACAAGCACCGAGTCGTGCTCGAAAGTCACGACCGCCGCCAGGTCTTTCTTCGGTCGAAGCACACGGCGGAAGAATCGTTGGCCCGCCGCTTTCTCTTCGGGAAGCGTCCACTCCTGGCTGCCGGAAATATCTATCAGCATCGCGATCGTGATCGGCAGATCAGTCTGACGCTCGAAGGAAAAGACCTGTTGCTCCTTGGTGTCTTCCAGCACCTCAATGTCCTCTTTCGAAAGATCGTTTATGTAGCGATTCTTCTTGTCGGTGACATTGAACGGAACTGTCACAAGCTGGGTCCCCAGCTTGACCACCTGATCGTCCTGGTTGGCCTCTTGCTCGGCGGGCTTCTTGTCCTTGCCGGACTTTTCCTGTCCGGTCTTTGGAGGCGATTTAGGCTGCTGCGTCTGGGCGACGCTCAGGGACACCGAAAGAAGGACCAGAGCCGACACTATTGCTGCAACAAATTTGATTCTTACTGACTTCATTTCTTCACGTCTTCCGTAGCCGCGTAGTAACCGCGGCGATGAATAATGCGCGCTTCGGGCCGCGCGTTGACTCGCACTTCGACGCGCCTGAAGCGCCCGTCGTGCATCGAGTTCGAAGGCGAATAAGCGACCAGGTATTGGCTGCGCAATTCGGCTTCTATCTGACGAAAGTCCTGGAGCAAATCCTCGGCGCCGCGGGGAAAGTAAGCCCTTCCGCCGGTCTCTTCGCCTAGACGCCTCAACACATCTTCGCGCACGCCTTCGAACCTGAACCGGTCGCCGATGCCTATAGAGTAAATAATGACGCCCGCTCGCCACGCGCGATCGATCGCTTCTTCGAGCTTCCGGCTGCTCGCATTGTCGACTCCATCCGTAAGCAGGATGATGGCGCGCCGCGTGACCTGATCGTCGGTGGCGCCTCTTCGAATCTCATCACGCGCCAGCACCTCATCCGCGGTTATGTAGATCGCGTCGTAGAGCGCGGTGGCTTGATGCCGCGTGCTTGCCGAGCCCAGGCGGCGAGAGTATTGAATCTCATCAAACGCGCGGTTCAAAGTGTCGGTACGCGATGAGAGTCCCTGGACCAACTCGACGTCATCCTGGAACGTGAGTATTGCGGCGGAATCTTTGCCGGGCCGAATGATCGAACGAAGGAACTCTCCCGCGGCGATCTTTTCTTGCGGGAACGTGTATTCCTGACTGCCTGAAAGGTCCATCAGAATGGCGATGTTGATAGGCAGGGTGGTTTCGCGCTTGAAGGTGAATACCTGCTGAGGCCGGCCGTCCTCCAGGATGACGATCTCGTCCTGTCGAATGTCGCTGATGACGCGATTGTTGCGATCGATGGCGGTGAACAAAACGTTGACGAGGTCTGTGCCGAGGCGCACGGCTTCGTCGCCTGATACTACGTCATCGTCTTTGTTCTTGTCTTGCTCCTTCGCGTCTGGTTTGGCCGTCTGCCCACTTTGTGATCTCCGCGCGGGAGGTTGAGGCGCAGGCTTAGGTCTCTGTGCGAAGCTCGTGCAGGCGAGCAGCGTGAGTGCGATCAGTGCGGTGACGACTTTCATTGATGACATATCTCCATCCTCAATCCGCGATCCGCAATCCTCAATACACGTACCCCTGCTTGTGATACAAGCGCCCGTCGGCGCCAACCAGTTTCACCTTGATCTCGCGCTTCTTGTCTGCCTTAGCCTGATTGGTCGGCGTGTAGAAGAGAACGTATTCTTGTCTCAAGTCTTGCGCGATCTGAGTGAACGACCGAAACAGCTCCATCTTCTGGGATGGAAGGAATACCTGACCTCCAGTATCCTCGCACAGTCTGCGAAGCTCTTTGTCGTCGGCGTTCTCAACCATACCCGATGCGACGCTTTTGAAGTTCTTTGTGCTGATGCCGAAGATGGTCACGTCGTAACGTTGGGCCATCTCAATCGCGTCCCTCAAGGTGTGCTCGCTGGCGGTGTCTTCGCCATCGGAAAGGATGGCGACGATGCGGCGCGCATCCGACCCTTGAAGGTTGGCCATCTTCTCTTCGATCACGCGATAGACGCCGTCGTAAAGCTTGGTGTAGCCGCCCGCTTTAAGCGTCCTGAGCGCGCGGATAAGCAACTCCTGATTGTCGGTGAAGTCCTGATGAAGCTCCACGTCAGAATCGAACGACGCCAACAGGATCTTATCCTTTCGGCGATAAGTGGTAACCGTCGCGATGAAATCCTCGCCCGCTTCCTTCTCAAACGGCAGCTTGAGCTTTACGCTGTTGCTGGTATCGATCAGCAGGGCGATGTAAAGCGGCAGCTCGCTCGGCGCGATGAATTTTTCGATTTTTTGACGCTTGCCGTCTTCATAGACCTCGAAGTTGTTCAGAGTCAGACCGGGCAGAAACTTTTTGTCTTGCTTCGCCGAGATTGGAAGCCGGACTTCGAGTACGCCGATTTTTTGCGGCGGGTCATCGCGCGGCTGCGGCTTGGTTTCATTCGGCTTAGTCGCGGGCTTCTGTGCGAATGCGGCAGCCCCAACGAACAGGCAGAGGGCGACGATTAAAAACGCGAGCGATGAGGATCGGGTCATCTGCTACGGGGAACCTCCGACGGGTCTGATGCACGGAATCTCGATTAGCGATGCTACTCGAAGAAAAATTATAGAGGACAAGCGGTGGGCTCACAACTCAGGAACGTCGAGGCCCGGACATCGAGGCAATGATGA
>JBGQGO010000012.1:0-24162 GCA_041497455.1 Blastocatellia bacterium
AGCCGGTGCTGTGATCTCGGCGCGGGCGATCTCGGGTCACCCGCTGCTGAAGGATGCAGCGGTCAACGCAGCGCGCCAATGGCAGTTCAAACCGGCCACGCTTTCGGGCGTTCCCGTGAAGGTGATCGGCACATTGACTTTCAACTTCGAGCCTTGACCCTCGGGGTGGTTGTAAGAGCGAGCGCCACAGTAGCTCGGGGCTACCCGCCCTTTAGCCGATACGCCGTTGAGGAAGCCTTGCAAAGGCTGCACGGCAAAGGCAGCACAGAACACAAGGAGGCCAGCAGGCTGATGTTCGCATCTCTGCCACTGGGCGAGCATGCGTCTCGTCTGTGCGGTCACGTGTGGCACTCCAGACTCCGAGGTATTGATGGATGAAACTACCGAGATGTCTCCTCTTGAAGCAACAAAGCCGGAATATCATTGTCGCCACCTGCCTGTTAGTAGCGCTCCTGACAACGGCTCACGCACAACGCAGATCAGACAAGCCTGCTGCCGCTACTTCGGCTAGTCGGTTCGGCAACTCGGATTATTTGACGACGGCCCAACTACGTGACTATCTCCGCTTCATAGCCTCTGATGAAATGGAAGGTCGCGACACTCCGTCGCGCGGACTTGATATTACAGCAAACTTCATTGCCACAAATTTGTCACGTTTGGGCCTCAAGCCAGCGGGGGATGAAGGCACGTTCTTCCAGCGAATCGCGCTTCGGCACTACAAGCTCGATCCTGCTCAAACGCATGTGCAGATCAACAACCAGCGATTCAAGTTCGGTGAAGATTTTCTCTCATTGATGTCTGCAGGAACCACAGAGGGTCCGCTGGTGTATGTCGGCCATGGCTGGGCTATCAAGGCGAAGAACATCGACGCATACCAAGGTGTTGATGTCAAAGACAAGATTATGGTGGTTCTTGGGATTGGACTACCTAGAGGTACGACTTTCGCTGACTTGAGCCGCGGCGAGCAGGGTGTTGACTGGGACCATCCGTATGGTTATGCCCAACGGCATGGCGCGAAGGGTGTGATAATGATCCCCAACTACCGAACACTCACCAACTGGAAGGAAAACAGCCTGACTCCCGTGGAGCGTGGCTCTGTCTTCGTGATGCAGCCCGATCAAAAAGAGGGGACATTTTCGTCCTTTGTGTCATACGACGGCCCTGTCGGCACGTTCGGCTTACTTATGACGGAGGGCTTGCGTTTGCCGGTGGTCACTATATCAGTGGCAATGCTCAACGCCTTGTTTCAGGGCGAAAAGGAAAATCCGTTGGAAATCTTCAAGCGCATAGTCTCTCTCGATCCGGGCCAGCCTTTTGATTTCACTCCAACAAAAAGAGTTAGTTTCAAAGTTGGGCTCTCATCTGAACAACAGAGAGCCCAAAACATAGCGGCTGTGCTGGAAGGCAGTGACCCTGTACTAAAGAACGAATACGTAGTGGTTGGCGCACACTACGATCACTTGGGTTTGAGAACACCAGTGAACGGTGATACAACATACAACGGGGCAGATGATAATGGGTCGGGAGCTGCCGCTTTGCTTGCGCTGGCTGATGCATTCGCGAGAGGCCCGCGGCCAAAGCGATCCGTTCTCTTCGCGTGGTACTGCGGAGAAGAAAAGGGCAATTGGGGCTCACGATACATGCTGGAACATCCCGTGGTTCCGGTGGATCGTATCGTCACCCAAATCAATTTGGACATGATTGGTCGAACCAAAAAGGAAGGCGATACAAACCCTCGAAATCACTGGCTGACCGGACCAAACGAAATCCATGTGATCGGATCGAGCATGCTTAGCACCCAGCTCGGCGACCTAGTTGAGACAGTGAACAAGTCATACCTCAACCTCACGTTCAACTACGCCGGCGATGATCCCAAGTCAGGTTTTTCTTTTTCAAGCGATCACGCTGAATACGGAAGGAAAGGCATACCATTCGTGTGGTACTTCAGCGGCTTCCACGAGGATTACCACAGGGTCACCGATTCTGCGGATAAGATAGATTACGAGAAGATGGGAAGAGTCGCGCGCACCGTTTGTGCCACCGCATGGGTACTGGCCAACACTCCCAACAGGCCACTAGTGGACAAGCGGTTGCCTACAGAACTGAGCAGGTGATTGGGAGCTAACGAACTCTCAAACACGACCAATGTGAGTTTTGGACTATCCCACTGGGCGGCGGCTCTAGCTAGCGATGAGAGGCCGAGGTTGGCGGCGGAGCGCCCCGGTTGGTCTTGCATCAGCCGCCGCCCCATATTCGTTACTCGTCTTACACGATTACTCTTCCGGGTGAGACAACCTTGATCGGAGGTATCCTGATCTTGGGGACTTCAACCTTCATTGGTGCAAGATCGATCTTCACCGCCGGGATCGCGATCGGAGCTATCTCGATCTTCGGCATTTGAATATCCATCGGAGCGATATCGACCCTAGGCACTGCGATCGCCTCCGGAGCTACGTTGATCTTCGGTATCCTGATCGCCATCGGAGTGAGGTTGCCGCTCGGCACTCTGATCGCCATCGGGGCGATTTTGATCTTCGGTAACTGAATCGCCATCGGCGCGATTGCCGCGCGGACTACAGTGTCGGCGCAGTCATCGGGCTCTAAGAGCCAGGAGCTCGTGCCCTTTTCTATCTGAACCCTCAGGGTCTGCTCTTGCTTGTCTCGCAGGATCTTGAGCTCAACCACGCCTTCCGATTTGTCTGTCAGCACCCGCCGAACATCCATAGGATTCTCGACCGTCTCGCCGCCGGCCGAGAGAATCACATCGCCTGCCTTGAGACCCGCCTTGGAGGCAGGCGAATCGGCAAACACAAAGATCACCAAAGCGCCGCTTCTTTTCGACAAGCCAAAGTACTCGGCAAGCTGAGGCGTCATGCTTTGCAGTTCTACGCCGAGGTGGCCGCGGTCCTGCACGCGCCTTACTTGCACGTCTGGTCTGACTCTCACGCTGGCGATAGCCGGTCGCGCAATACGAACCCGGTTCGCAAGAGCCGCTCGCTCGCCAAGAGTGACGTTAACCTCGACCTCGCGCCCGTCGCGCATCACGTTCAGACGAACTGCGCGGCCGGCTGGGGTCTCGCGAATGTGGCGCGACATCTCGCGCGCGCTTTCGATTGGCTCGCCGTCCCACTTGACGATCACGTCGTTCTTTTGAAGGCCTGCCTGGGCGGCGCTGCTGCCAGAAGTAACTCCCTCGACCAGCGCGCCTCGTTCTTCGCGCAGCTTCAATCGCGCGACCGTTTCTTTGCTCACCTCGCTCAGTTCAACGCCCAGAAAGCTCGGAAGCTCAACCCGGCGCGGCCGCTCTGGCGTTTGTTGATTGTAGTCGTACCGAAGGCTCGCCATCGCTACCGAACTGCAAGCCAGCAACGCACTCAAACACATAACCAAGCTTCGTTTCATGTTCTGTGTTCTCCTTCCCCAAGATGTGCCTCTTGCCCGATTCAACACCCAGCCTCCCGCCTCGTTCCAATTCTTTCGCCGCCAGGAGTGGGCGTCTCCTCCGCTTCCTGCGACTCTTGATTGAGGCTTAGCCGAGATAGCCTCTTGCGATACCGGACGCCAGGTTAGCGGCGCACGCCCGTGAAAAGCATCAACGAGGCTGCGAGTTCGAACTGAACGCGCAGCCCTCAAACGAATACGCCGCATTAGCCGGGAGAGCCGGCGCGCGCCAGCTTAACGTGACCGTTGATTCCAGTCACCTTGATCGGAGACCCGCCCGACCCTATCTTCGCGTGGAAATTCTGCCGGTCGAGCTTGCCGAACACCGTAACATTCGCGACATCCGTGTTCACGCTGCCGTTGATGCCCGTCACATCAAGATCAGCGTTCAGGTCCTCGGCAAAGAAAAGCTCAACGCCGCCGTTCACGCCGCTCACGTAAATGCCGCGCGTGCCGAGCTGCGAGATGGTCACCTTAACGCGGCCGTTGATTCCGGTGATGTCCGAGTAACCCATCGCCTGCGCTACGTCGACCTTTCCATTGATGCCGCTCAAGTGTACTGGGCCGTCGATCTCGCCGACTCCGACTCGCCCATTGACGCCCCTGACATCCAGATCAACCGCACGCGGCAGCCTGAGCATCACGCGTTGCCGAACGTCGCGGTTGCGGCCGAAGCCCGATCGTTCGCGCTCATTGTCGCCACGAACGATAAGGCTGGTCCCAGTCTGCTCGACTATGATCTTGCGATATTCGAGATCTTCGCGGTTTCGCGCGGATCGGATGATGTTGACCTCGGCGGTGTTGCCGGCACCGGTCTCAATGTCAACAGACCCGTTAATGCCTCGCACCTCTACTCGAGCCCCGCCCTGCAGTTGATAGCTCTGGTGAAACTCATCTTTCTCCGGCAAATCCTCGCGGTCGGAAGCGTTCGTCGTGGTAGTAGTGTTAGTGGTGGTTGTCGTAGTTGTGCGGCGACGCTCACGCTCTTGCGCAGAGCCGAATGACTGAGGCGCCAGCGCGAAAACAACCGCCGCAACAAGGAACAAAGCGAAAAAGGTCTTTCTCATTTCTCCTCCATTGTTTCTATTGCGAGTATTGGGTTCTCGATGGGTAAGTGCTTAACACCAGAAAGAAGTTTCAAATCCGCCCACAAAAGTTGGTGTTCGTATACCTGTCTGGGCTTACTTACACTCTTTCAACGCGGCAGCAGAGCCCTTGGCTATCTTCACCGTTCCGCTGAATGAATCGAGTGCGAGCTTCGCCTGCCCGTTGCCGTACGTTCCGGTTATTCGGCGATTGATTGGGCCGCCTGGCACCGGTGATTCGACCTTGAGCGGAAAATCAGTATCGATCCCTCCGCTGTAGGTTGTTAGCGTCGCGGTAAAGCCCGCTACATCCGGTTGTATCGTCATCGAGACATCGCCCGACAGCGACTTGAGCCGATAGCTCCCGCCAACTCGAATTGGCGCCCTGAAGTTCACATCGCCGCTCGCCGTAGATGCATCCACGTCGCCGCCAACTCCGATCAGCGTTATCGAGCCGCTTGCGCTGCTGACTTCCGCTCGGCCCTTCGCGCAGCGAACTTCAACGTCGCCGGTAGCTGAGTTGGCCCGCACATCGCCGCCGGCGTTGTGAACCCTCAGGTCGCCATTCGTGGCGGCAACATCAACCAACCCGGCGACGTTGTCTACGACCACATCGCCGTTGAAGCTGCGGGCCGTGAGGTCGCCTTTTACCTCCCTAACCGTTACGTCGCCGCTGCGCCGGCTCACTTTCAGAGAACCCACGCGCATGATCTTGACGTCGCCGTTCCCGGCGTTGATCAGGGTTGCTCCGTCAACATCCGCGACTTCTATGTCGCCGCGATAGCCCTCGAGCGTTTCCACGTCCGCGTATCGCGGGACCTTCACATCGAGCTTAGCGTCTCTGTTATAGCGACGAGCCGAAATCGTCAACAACAAGCGCGGACGGGCCGGATCGCCGGTCGTCTGCGTCTCGATAGGCACCGGGCCGTTGTCGCCGGTCGCGCTGGCTTGAACCACGTCGCGGTCCCAGCCGCTGACGACGATTTGGCCGGACCGGCTGCTGATCGCGACCTTGCCCCCGCGCGCAAGCTTCACGCTGACTGGCTCAACTTGAACCTCCTCTTCCTCAGCAACGCGTGGCGCAGGAGTGGCTGCAGGAGCCTTGTCTAGCTTAGGCGCCTTGGGCGGCTTGGGCGTCTGCTCGACGCGCGGCGCCGCCGCCGGTGTTGCTTGTCCAAGCGCAGCGGGCACGCCGGCGCTGAACATCAACAATATGAAAACTGTTAGCGTTCTCTTGTACATAAACCCTTAGTCGTTGGTCATCCCTCTCAGCACGTCGACCTTCTTCGAATAAGCCGCCAGCAAATATTGCAGGGCGATCGGGTCTTCGGGATTCTCCCGCACCACGTGCCGAGTCTCTTTGATGGTGCGATCGATCTCGGAGAGCGAGGCGTCGAATCGCGCAAGCATCATCGGATCAAGCTGCGAGCGCCGGCGATTCACATCGCGAGAGAGCATCGCGATCGCCGTAAGATATTTCTGCTCGGCGTCGCGCACAAGTTGAGCAGGAGTGAGCGTCGCCGTTTGTCGATTCCTTGGATTCACAGCGGGCGCCGCTGCTTTCACTGTATTCGGCAAGACCGTCTCCGCGTTTGCAGCGAGGCTATTGTCTTTACCGTCTGCCGGCGTATTCGGCGCCGGAACCGCAACACCGACATTCTGATTTGAAGCCTCAGGTGGTTTGACCGAGGCGTTGCTGTTGCTCGTCGCGATCGGTTCCGGACCCCGCGAATTCAAACGACTCATCACGAACACAGTCGTTCCGATCGCGACTATCACAAGCGCGGCCACAAACGCCGGGCTCAAACGCGGCGCAGAAAACACACCCGCCAACTGTTCGCGCAATCGCGATATCATTCCTCCGAGCTGGCCTTCCGGTTGCGCGGCTCGCTCGCGGTTTATCCTGGTCTCGATCGACGCCCACAGCACAGGAGTGACTTCGACGTCACGCTGATAGCGCGCATAGATTTCCTGTTCGCGGCTCATCTCCTGATAGAAGCTCGCACACTCAGCGCAAGCCGCCGTGTGCGAAGTCACGCGCAACGCAGCCTTATGATCGAGCGCGCCCTCGACGAAGTCTTCAACTAGTATTCGATACTCTTCACACTTCATAGCCAACTCCCAGGTAAGGCCGGATGCGGCGGCGCATCTCGGCTCTCGCCCTGTGCAGATCGGTCTTGAGCTTTGGAATCGACGAGCCGGTTATCTCCGCTATTTCTTCGTAGCTTCGCTGCTGAAATATTTTCAACGTAAAGACCACCCGCTTATCCTCGTCCAACGCTCCAAGCGCATCCCGGATGACGCCGTTCAATTCCTTGTCCAACAACTCGCGGTCGGGGGGGAGTTTTCCATCGCTGAGCTCGATCACTCGATCGTCGTCGATCCCAACCTTATCGGTCTCCCTATGCCGGTAGCGCAAGGACTCGCGGGCGACGTTCTTGGCGATTCCAAACAGCCAGGTTGAGAGCTTGGTGTCGTCCCGCAAGCCGTTGAGATTCTTGTAGGCGCGCACGAAAGTTTCCTGTGTCAGCTCTTCGGCCAGGTCGCGGCGGCCGACCATATCATAAATGAAGCTGATGATGGGTCTGCCGTATCGATCGAAGATCAGACGAAAAGCTTCGTCGTCGCCGCGTCGGGCTCGCGCTATGAGTTCTTCCGAACTATTCATCAAAGTCCCGGCGCGTCCGCTCGACTGGCCCACCAGGCTGATCGCCTTAATCATATCCGGCTTCATCCTAAGTTCAACCAGTTAGTGGCCCGCGTGACGAAAAGGTTTCAGTTTGAGCCGCCTTCGCACAATTCTTTCACAGTCTCTGATTACGTGGCAAAACCAACGAACGTTTCCCATCGAAGATTGATCTAGAGCTACGTACCGGTTTCATCGCCCCCACGCGACAGACCAACGTTTCCGAATTGACTTCCAGTCTTCGATCGTGATATGTCGTACGCGTCTCAACCAATTCCAATGATAGATGCCAAGGATTCTCGTGAAATCCACAGCGCATTTTCCTGACTCGTATTGATAACTGATGAGAGCCGCAATAGGAGAGAGAATAACATTGGAGGTGTCCTATGGCTTCAAATCGGGACGACGAAAGAAGTGTTACCAAGCCGAAGTATCTATTTGGCTGGCTCATTGTAGTCGGCATCGGCTGCTTGGTCGTCAGTATCATTCTTGATAGTCCGGGCATTCTCGGTACGATCCTCAATAGCCCCGAACAGACCGTGCACGTGGGGTCTTTTATTGCCAAGCTTTTTGAGCACTTTGGCGTGGCGGTACTCATAGCAGCCGTGGTTGGTCTGGTGTTGGAATCAGAAGAGTACGGCAACTACTTTCTCGGTAAGATTGCCAATACAGTGGTAAAGAGCGACTACCTCGCCAAGCTAAGCAAAGACGAACTCGCGAAACTTCAGAAGGATCTGGTGCAGGCTTACTATAAGTTGGAAAACCTAGACGCAGAGCAGGGGTTCTATAAGTACTTTCGGCGATTGTACGAGTACATCGCGAGTCCATATAGGGAAGAGACGCGTGGCAGGGTTAGAATTGAATATCTTCCGGACAAAAGGTTTTTCAAGATTGAGGAGGTGATTTCGTACACGTGCCGCAAGGTAGGGGGTTGTATACAAGACGAGCTAAAATGGGTCGCTGAGGAGGACGAAATCAAGGAGATAGACTCTTTTGCGGCTACGGTCACAATTCCAATCGACGTGTTCAAGTCAGAGGACTTTGAACGGACCTATCCGAATCTAAAAGACAGGGAGACGATCTTTGACAGCAAAAAGAATCCGGAACAACTCAAGAAATATAGTGGCCATGGATTTACTCTGAGCCTTAAGCAATTCAGTGGCATTGATGGGCTTCGTGTCAATGTGGCAATCACATATTCGTCCCCGGTTGACAGGGGCTTATCCTGGACGATGAGTAATCCATCTAAGAAGGTCTCACTAGACATGAAGTACCCAGACGATCTCAGAATCCATGTGGATAGGTTTGGGGTAAACCCAGACGAACTATCCGAGTCTCACAAAACAGGGATCTATACTTTTGAGTATGATTCATGGCTTTTGCCTGACAGCGGTTTCGCCTTCCACTTTCTAAAGAATGAACCTGGCACGGTAGACATCGAGGCCAATGCCCACAATCCCATAGCTGCTACCCCCTGAGTATCTGGTCGATACTCGCTACCGCGATGGGATGATAACCGGACCGTGCCTTTTCATAAATGCCTAGGGCTCGCGCCCGGCCGGCGGTTGTCTTTACTAACTCCCGATAGAGCGGGTTTAGAACTTTCAGCCGGCCGATTGCCGTCATGAACTCCTCCAAGCGGTGATACGCTGGCTCAAATGAGTTGCGGATCGCCATCAGCAGCCACTGACAAGCAATCTCAACATTGGTGGAATTGGTAAGGTGATATGCTTGATCCAACTCCTGCATTCGTTGTCCCCCTAGACTCTCCGGAAGGCGCCTTAAGAAATAAAGCCATTCATGAGTTGTCCAGGAGCCTTCGTCGATACTTTGCGGTGATATTCGATCTTCGAGCCATAGTTGCGCGTTCCGCTCTACATCATCGAAGGCACCGGATTTCGGCCGGGGCGCATTCAAAGGCATGCCGGGCTCGTAAAGCCACTCTTCTAACGCGATCTCGCTCGCCAGCCCAGGCTCTTGATCGAGCAAGTTCGCGTGCAAGTAAGCGACAAACTGCGACGTGGTGATACTTTGGAAGGCGAAATGATCAAAGTACCGCCGTAGAAATCTATCAAAGCGTCGTCGCCCTAGAATCTCTTCGACGTGCCTTAAGAACAGGGCACCCTTCTCGTAAGGGACTTCAGTGAGCCCCTCGTCCGGATTGCGATCTTGTAATTCAACATGCATTATCTCATCCCTCTCGTCGAGGGTCGCCATTTCTCGCTGGAGTTCAAGCATACCCAATGTTGCTTCCATCGTGGCCCTATGCGCCCCATACACCTCCTCCAATATTCTCCTTTCGACGTATACCGTGAATCCTTCGTTGAGCCAAAAATCCCTCCATGTTGCATTCGAAACGAGATTACCGGACCAGGAATGCGCAAGTTCGTGGGCCGCCACTGAGACCAGGCTTTTGTCTCCAGCCAACACCGTCGGCGTGATAAACGTTAACTCGGGGTTTTCCATGCCACCGAAAGGAAAGCTCGGCGGAAGGACGAGAAGGTCATACCGACCCCACCGGTAAGGGCCATATAGTCTCTCCGCCACGGTCATCATTTTTTCTATATCGTCAAACTCAGCAGCGGCTGGCGGAAGCAAGGTGGGCTCCGCATAAACTCCTGACCGTCTTCCCAGTGGTGCGAATGCTAGATCCCCGACAGCGAGAGCTATTAGGTAGGAAGGGATTGGCTTCATCATCTTGAAGCTGAAAGAACCACACCTAGGTGCATCGTTGTTGTCATCGGCACTCATTAGCGCGAGTAGGCCGTCAGGCGTTCTAATTCTTGCGTCGTAAGTTATTCGCACCTGAGGCGAGTCTTGGAGTGGAATCCAGCTTCTTGCATAAATGGACTGAGATTGAGTATAAACGAATGGCAGGTTTTTTCCTGCCGTTTGGCGCGGCTCCAACCATTGCAGCGCCGCCGCGTTTGGGCTCGTACTGTACTCTACTCGAACTAGCTTTGTATCCCCTCGCAGATCAATCGAAAGAGGAGTTCCCAGAATACGATCACGCTCACCAAGGCCAAAAACTGCGGGTTGATCTTGCCCTCCATCAGCCTTGAGAGTTACTCGGTCGATGGTCAGATCCATAGTGTCCAGAATTAAGGAGTTGCCATATTTAGCACAAGGATTTGCAATCCTTAATACGACCGCGCCCCTGATGACTCTTTGTTCGAAGAGCACCTCCAGGTCAAGCGAAATGTGGTCGACCCTGATCTGATCTGGGTTCGAAAACGAATGGGCGTCTAGGACGGACTCTGAAGCGTCTCCGATCGTCTGGCGCTTCCGCAAACTGTGTTTGGCGTCGTCACCTGTGCGCACTTCCTAACATTACCTGCTTGTGGGGCTCCCTGGCAAAGCGCCTGAGAAACTCGGTAATAGTGGTCCAAGCTTCAAACAGCGCTTTCTTTGTCCGCGACCAGTCCGTCTTGCAAACGCGGAAACCGCGCGGACTCCGTCTGCTCTCTGATCACGAGAGAACTTGATTAGCCGTCCTTAGGAGAGAATGCAGATGACATCCGCAGTTTAAGCCGGTGCAGCTTGCCGCGAGAGACCGTTCGCCGCAACTCGCCATCGTGAAGTCGGTGTGACGGGTTCGATGCGTTCCGTGAGGAGTTTCTTAATGCACGCAAAACTGTTTGACCGGGTTCACCATGCCCACTATGATTCGGCTATGAGCAAGCCTCTCATCATAGAAGAACTTCCGCACGACCCGGAATTCGAGCGCCTGTTCGCCCAAGGTTATCGCAACCTCATATGGTTCAGCGAACACGCGAAAGAGCTCGGGGTGTTCGAGAACCATCGCGGCCGTTATGTCGCCGCTGCGGGTGGCGAATTGTTTGTCGCCGATACTCCCGAAGAGATCGACCGTCTAGTGCGCGACAAATATCCTGACGAAGTGCCTCACGTGCGCTACATCCCGCGTGAAAAGCGAATTCGCTTTTATAGCAATCAAGTGAGACTGGCGCGAATCTGAAGAAGCGGATCTCCTCGCCTCAAGCATAAATAACCACCAAGTCCAATTTCGCGCTATCCATACTGCAACCTTTTTCCCCCGCCCGCCACTCACCGTCGTGCCCTGAGTCTGCCCAGTCGTCGGGAACGCACGACTCACCCAATCTGCACCCGGCCGAGATTCCGGGAACGTTATTAGGTCGAAGGTTGTATAGCTTGGCAAAGGAACCGCGCAAAGCACCGTTCTTAGGATTAGGGGACTACTCTGCTCTAGGTCAAAGGGAGGAAGAGGAAGATGAGTTCATCCGATCAACCGCTGCTTCAACTCCAAGGAGTCACAAAGGTGTTTCTGACTGACGAGGTCGAGACTCACGCACTTGCGGGCATTCACCTCGAAATCAACAGGGGCGAGTTCATCTCGATCAACGGACCATCAGGTTGCGGCAAATCGACGCTGCTCTCGATCCTCGGTTTGCTGGACTCTCCATCAGACGGCAACTACTGGCTCGGAGGTAAGGCGGTCGCCGACCTGCCGCTTTCTGAGCGAGCGCGGATTCGCAATCGCGAAGTCGGGTTCATTTTCCAAAGCTTCAATTTGATCGGCGACTTGACGGTGTTCGAAAATGTCGAGTTGCCTCTTACCTATCGTGGCCTGAAAGCGATCGAGCGCAAGAGGCGTGTCGTGGAAGCTCTCGAACGAGTGGGCATGGCTCACCGAGGCAAGCACCTTCCCAGCCAGCTCTCAGGCGGGCAGCAGCAGCGCGTGGCAGTCGCTCGAGCCGTAGCCGGCGATCCGCTCATCCTGCTCGCCGACGAGCCGACCGGTAACCTGGATTCGACTAACGGCGAGGCGGTGATGGAACTACTTCGCGAGCTGCACGGCCAGGGGGCGACGATATGTATGGTCACTCACGACCAGCGATACGCCGCTCACGCGGACCGAAGCGTGCACCTCTTCGATGGCCGAGTCATTCAGGAAGGAGAATCGAAAGAGAGAGCGCTCGCGATGCACTGACCTGGTTCGTAGTTCGGCCTTCAGGCGGAAGTTCGTAACCGACTTCAACGCACTGCGGCTACGAACTTCCGCCTGAAGGCCGAACTACAAACTTTCTTCACTCAGAGGCCAATCATGGAAAACCTGCTTCACGATGCCCGTTACAGCATCCGAATGTTGCGCAAGAACCCCGGGTTCACGGCAGTCGCCGTGATCGCGCTCGCTCTCGGCATCGGCGCCACCAGCGCTATCTTCAGCGTCGTCAACGCAGTCCTGCTTCGGCCGCTTCCTTTCAAGGACCCCGCCGGCCTCGTGAGAATCTGGGGCAAGTTCGACAAGCACGGCATTCCGAAGAACTGGATTTCACAACCCGAGCTTCTCGACCTCAAGGAGCAGAGCCAGGCGTTCGAGGACATCGCCGCTTACCAGACGGGCGGCGCAAACCTCACCAGCAGCGGCGACCCCGTCCGAGTAAACATGGCGTCCGTCAACGCCAGCCTCTTCCCGATCCTCGGCATACAGCCGAGCTTAGGCCGTACGTTCTTAGAAGAAGAAGACAAGCCCGGCCCCAACAAGGTGGTCCTCGTCGGCGACGCTCTCTGGCGTAGCCGCTTCGGCGCCGATCCGGCCCTGGTCGGCAAGACTCTCGGACTCAGCGGCACTACTTACACAGTCGTCGGCATTATGCCGCCGGGCTTTCAGTTTCCTGAGCAGGATGAGCTATGGGTTCCCCTTGCGATCGACATCGCCAACCTCGATAACCGCGGCAGCCACGGCCTCGAAGTAGTCGCGCGCCTGAAACCCGGCGTCACTCCGCCGCAAGCGCAGGCGGACTTGACCAACATCGCGGCGACGCTCGAACAGCGATACCCGAACAACTACGCCGATAGCGGCTGGGGGCTATTTCCCGTCTCGATGCTGGATGAGTTGATCGGCAACATTCGTCCAGCGCTTTACATCCTTCTGGGCGCCGTCGGCTTCGTGCTTTTGATCGCCTGCGCAAACGTCGCCAACCTGCTGCTCGCTCGCGCATCGGCTCGCGAAAAGGAAGTCGCAATTCGAGCGGCAATGGGCGCCCGGCGCGGGCGATTGATTCAGCAACTGCTCACCGAAAGCGTGGTTCTGGCGGCGATCGGAAGCGCGCTCGGGCTGGCGCTGGCTTATCTAGGGGTCAAGCTTTTCGTCGCCTTCGGCCCAAGTGAGATCCCTCGCATTGAAGAGATCGGACTCGACGCCCGCGTGGTTGGCTTCAGCGTTTTGATGGCCGTTGTGACGGGCCTCGCATTCGGTCTGGCGCCCGCTATTCAAATCTCTAAGCCTGATCTGCACGATTCGCTCAAAGAAGGAGGCCGCGGCTCGACGAGCGGCCGCCACCGGCTGCGCAACGTGCTGGTAGTTTCGGAAGTGGCAATCGCGTTGGTTCTGCTGGCCGGCGCCGGCCTGATGATCAAGAGCTTTCAGCGGTTGTTGCAGGTCAACATGGGCTTCCGCACAGAGAAGACTCTTACTCTGCGGCTAACGATTCCTCCGGCTACATACAAAGACAATGCGCAGATCGCCGGGTTCTATCGGCAACTACTCGACAAGGTCAAAGCGCTGCCGGGAGTTGAATCGGCGGGCGCGATCTCACATCTGCCGTTGAGCGGGTCCTACTCGTCGGGAACAACAGCAGTCGAGAGCGCCGATACCGACGAAAGTCTGAAGTCGTTTCAGGGCATCCCGTTTATCGAGGCCGATCGGCGCGGCGTCTCGCCCGACTACTTCTCAACGATGGGGATCGCTCTCAAGGCAGGCCGGCTTTTCACCGACGCCGACAACGAGAGCGCGCCGCCGGTCGCGGTGGTCGATGAGAGCTTTCAACGCCGCTTCTGGCCAAACGGCAGCGCCGTCGGCAAACGCTTCATCGCCCAGTTCAATGACGCCAAGGACATTAAATGGGGTCAGATCGTCGGCGTGGTCGCCCACGTCAGACATTACGGCGTCGATCAGGTCAAACAATTCGCACTCGGACAGGAAGGCCGCGAGCAAGCTTACTTCCCTTACCTTCAGCGTCCGTCGAATCGCATGTACCTGGCGATCAAGACAAGCGTCGATCCGCTTAGCTTGACCAGCGCGGTGCGCGGCGCAGTGCTTTCGCTCGATCGAGACGTGCCCGTGTACGAGGTCAAGACCATGGACCAACTCGTCACCACCTCGTTAGCGCAACGCCAGCTCAACATGATCTTGTTCGCGGCGTTCTCGGCAATAGCACTGATACTCGCGGCGGTTGGAATCTACGGCGTGATGTCTTACTCAGTCACGCAGCGCACTCACGAAATCGGAATTCGCATGGCGCTGGGCGCTCAACAGAGCAGCGTGCTCCGCCTTGTCGTCAGACAGGGCATGACGTTGGCGCTCGCAGGCGTGGTCCTCGGGATCGGCTTCGCTATCGTGCTGACCCGATTGATGTCGAGCTTGTTGTTTGGCGTAAGCGCGACCGACCCGGTTACGTTCGCCGCCATCGCGGTGATACTGACAGGAGTGGCTCTGGTAGCCTGTTTGGCGCCAGCCCGCCGCGCGACGAAGGTCGACCCGATGGTGGCTTTGAGATACGAGTAATAGGACCTATACGACCTATTTGACCTATTTGACTTATGGAAACACTGTTTCATGACATCCGCTACGCTCTCCGCACAATGCTGAAGGCGCCGGGCTTCACCGCAGTCGCAGTGCTAGCCCTCGCGCTGGGCATCGGCGCCAACACGGCCATCTTCAGCGTAGTCAACTCTGTGCTGTTGCGCCCGCTGCCTTACAAAGACCCCGCGCGCCTCGTGCACGTCCATCGCATGCAAGCGCCCATCGAACGCGGACCAATCTCCCGGCCTGACTTCTTTGAATGGCGAGACAAACAAGAAGTGTTCTCCGGCATCGGCGCTTATCACTTTCAGGTCCTCAATCTGACTGGCGCTGATCAAGCCGAGCGAATCATCGGCGCGCGCGTCACCGGAAACTTCTTTTCGCTGTTCGATGTTCCACCTGCCGCCGGCCGCTTCTTTGCTACGACGGACGATCAACCCGGCGCCAATCGCGTCGCGGTGATCAGCTACGGTTTATGGCAGCGGCGCTTTGGCGGTCAGGCGGACCTGATCGGACAGACCATAACGCTCAACGGCGATTCATATACCGTGATCGGCGTAGCGCCCGCCAGTTTCCAGTTTCCGCGGCGCATCGACGTGTGGAAGCCGGCAATCCTGGATGAACAAAAGGCGCGACGCGGCTCCAATTACCTGAAGGTGATCGCCCGCCTGAAGGACGGCGTCTCCGAATCGCAGGCCGAAGCGCAGATGAACCAGATCGCCGCCGCGCTCGCCCAGCAATATCCCGATAACGACGCGAACCTCACCGTCAAAATCGTGCCGCTGCTCGAAGAGCAAGTCAGAAATCTGCGCGGAGTGCTGCTGATCATGCTCGGAGCAGTCAGCTTCGTGCTGCTGATCGCATGCGCTAACGTAGCCAATCTCTCGCTGGCGCGCGCAGCGACCCGGACTCGCGAGTTCGCAATCCGCACCGCGCTTGGCGCGAGCCGCATGCGCATAGTCCGGCAGCTCCTGACCGAGAGCCTGCTGCTTGCCTTGGTAGGCGGCGCGCTCGGCGTCCTGCTCTCGATGCTAGGAGTCAGGCTATTGGTCACGCTGGCGCCAGCCGGTCTTCCGCGCGTTAACGAAGTGGCGATTGACCGATGGGTGCTCGCATTCACATTCGCGGTATCATTGCTCACCGGAATTGTTTTCGGACTCGCGCCCGCGCTGCAAGTGTCGAAGCCGGACCTGAACGAAGCGCTCAAAGAAGGTTCGCGTGGAAGCTCGGAGGGGCAACGAACTTTGCTCAGGCGCGGGCTGGTCGTTGTCGAGATAGCCTTGTCGTTAGTCTTGCTGGTCAGCGCCGGGCTTTTGATCGGAAGCATCAAGCGGCTCACCGAGGTGAGTCCGGGCTTTGATCCAACCAAATCACTCGCCGCCGACATTTCGTTCCCCTATACGCCGCCAACCGGCGGCGCCGATGTGCAAACGGCGGCGGCTAAGCAGGCCACTAACTTTCTGGCGGAGGCCAGACGCAAGATCAGCGCGCTTCCGGGCGTTCAAGCTGTGGGCGCAATCAACGATCTCCCAGTCACCGGCCGAGGCAGCGTGAATGGAAGCTTCAACGTCGAAGGCAAGCCTCCCTTCAACCCAGGAGAAGCGCCGGTCGCCGAGTTCCGTCAGATCACTCCCGGCTACTTCGAATCGATCGGGATACCGGTGCTCAGAGGCCGCAGCCTTAACGACAGCGACCTCTCAAAGAAACCGGAAAACGTGATCGTCAACGAAACGTTCGCCCGGTCCTTTATTGGTGACGAGGATCCAATAGGCAAACGCGTGAAGGCGCTGGACGGAGAGCCGCACGAAATAGTCGGGGTGGTCGGAGACGCCAGGCAGTGGGGATTGGACCGTCAGGCCGATGCTGAAATCTATTTCTCGTTCGCTCAGTTGTCGCTCGGTCAGGAAGCGACACTTGTTGTTCGCACTGACGCTGATCCCGCAAGTCTGGCGGGCGCGGTGCGCAACGCAATCGGCGAAGTGACTCACGAGGCGCCGATCACCAGGGTCCGGCCGATGACGCAGGTTGTGGAAGAATCGATGGCCTCATCGAGGTTCAACATGATCCTGATGACGATCTTCGCCGGGGTCGCTTTGATGATGGCCTCGATCGGTCTGTACGGAGTGATCTCGTATTCGGTCAGCCAGCGGACGCACGAGATAGGAATTCGGATGGCGCTGGGCGCATCGAGACCGAGCGTCTTGAGGCTGGTCTTGAGAAACGGGATGACTCTTGCGCTGATCGGGGTTGGACTCGGGGTGGGAGCAGCGCTTGGGCTTACTCGATTAATCGCCAGCTTGCTCTACGGCGTGAGCCCGACTGATCCGCTCACGTTCATCGTCATTTCTCTGATCCTGACAGGAGTGGCTCTGGTGGCCTGTTTCGTGCCAGCCCACCGGGCAACCAAAGTCGACCCGATGATTGCTCTCAGGTACGAGTAGCATAGTCTTTAGTCTGTGTGCTTCGGCGGCCGTAAGCTCGCTAATCACCAGCACACAGACTAGAGTCTATGCTACTCCGCGGGCCGGGAGTTCGTGGTACGGCCTTCAGGCGGAAGTTCGTAGCCAATCCGACAAAGCGAAACCGCGTTACGAACTTCCGCCTGAAGGCCGTACTACGAACTTCAACTGCGCTCCTCTTGGCGTCCTCACTGTTCGTTCATCTATAATCCTTCGACATGACGACGGCCCTGGTCTACGATCCCGCTTTCCTCAAACACGAAACCGGACACCATCCAGAGAACCCAGAGAGGCTCAGGGTTATCATTTCTGCACTCCAACAGGACGAGGCGCTGTGGACTAGGCTCCAGCATCTGACGCCACGGCAGGTCTCCGATGACGACATCATGCGTTGTCACAGCTTCCGGCTGATCCAACAGATTAGGAGCCTGTGCGAGCGCGGCGTTCCATTTGTCGATCTGGATACCGCAATCTGCCCGCAGTCCTTTGAAGTTGCAAAGCTCGCAGCAGGAGCGGCGGCGCTCGCAGTCGATGAAGTATTCAACGATGCAAGCAACGCGATCGCGCTCGTCAGACCGCCGGGGCATCACGCGACTTCGAACCGGGCGATGGGTTTTTGTCTTTTCAACAACGTTGCGATAGCAGCGCGCTACGCTCAAGTTCACTACGGAGCGGACCGCGTGCTGATAATCGACTGGGATGTTCATCACGGCAACGGCACTCAAGAGATTTTTTATCGCGACCCATCGGTCTTCTATTTGTCGACGCATCAGTATCCGTATTATCCCGGGACAGGGTCGGCCAGCGAGCGCGGCCTGGATAAAGGCGAGGGGACGACGCTTAACATTCCTCTATCTGAAGGTACGCCTGCTAACGCTCACCGTGAGGCGTTTGCGGGCGCGCTCAAGGTGATTGAAAAGACTTTTCCGCCAGACTTGATAATCGTCTCGGCCGGATTCGATTCGCGGAGAGGCGATCCGTTGGGCGGGTTGATGCTCGAAGACAGCGACTTTGAAGAGATGACAAAGCGGGTGATGGACATGGCCGATCGTCACGCCTCAGGCCGCGTCGTTTCGGTGCTCGAGGGCGGATACAATCTGGATACGTTAGGGGAGACCGTCAGGACTCACGTGGCGGCGCTGGCTTCGTGAGACCGGGTTCCGTGTTCTATCTTTCTGGTGGCTTCGTTCGGTATAATCCGGCTGGATACGAAGGAGAGTGTATGACAATGAACATGAGCCTGACTGCGGTTTTTCTTAAGGTGCCAGAGGGCTACATCGGATTCGTCGAGGAATTGCCCGGGGCTAACACGCAGGGCATGACTCTAGACGAGGCAAGAGCAAATCTGGAGGAGGCGGTCACGTTGGTTTTAGAGGCCAATCGTCAGCTCGCCGAGGAATCGCTTCTGGGACAGGATGTAATTCGAGAACCTCTGTCTATCTCTGCCGCATGAAACGAAGAGAGCTCATCCGTCACCTTGAGGCGCACGGCTGCGAGTTCCTACGCGAAGGCAGCGATCACACTGTCTATGTCAATCGCGCTGCCCAAAAGGCAACTACGATTCCCAGACATCGCGAGATCAACGACTTCCTCGCGCGAAGAATATGCCGGGACTTACAGGTTCCTAAGCCCTGAGCTGCCCGTTGAAATACGGGGCTCCCGCTAGTTAAGACGACGATCTCTCCGGCAGCTTGCTAAACAACTTCTATTACCGTATTCTTGGCTGGCTCGCGCGCGAAATGCGCCAACCTCACAGCCTCGAGGTTCTGGAGCAAAGCGGTATTTGGCCTTGCCAGCCGCGGAAGAAAGAGCGAATGACCGAACTTTATTTTGGAACGACTGACACCTTTGAGGTACCCGAGTTTCAGAACCGGCGAGTGATCGACGAGATCCAGATGGTGATGTCAGCGTTCGATTGTGTGCTTCCGGATGATACAGGAATCTATTGCAGCAGCGATATCACTACAGGCAAGCGGTTCTACTTCGAGTTTCTCCTTTCACACAGGGTCCGCTCAGACGAGGAATTGAAACAACAAGTGGGAGAAGAAAAGCATAAGGAGCTCAAGAACGAACTGATTCAAGCCAACGTTGATCGAGGCTTGGGGTTCACCGAGAAGCTTCGCGAACGTGGCCTCACAAATCTAGTCAACCCCGGACCCTTCTTCGCGCGCGGCTTTGATCAACAGCATTACCTGTACCTCTGGGAGTGGGTAATCATCAAGAAGATTTACCAGGTGTACTTTAATGAAAACTGGCAATACAGCAACGGCTGCACGCTTGAATATGCCATTGCGACGAGGAAAGGAATTCCTCGATTCGATAATCTCGGCAACGATCTGCCGTTGGCCCAAGCGATACCGATGATAGAGGCAGCGGCTGACGAACTTAAGGCGCAAGGTCTCATAGTAAGCAAGCTTGAGCATAACCTGACCTTGTTGAAGGGATTGGTTAACAAAGCCTTCTAGCGAATACGGATGATTGACGCCTAGTGGCAGTGTTCGCTTACGACATCTAAGAAGATCCTAAACAGAAAGGGGCTTCTGTTTTCTGTTTAGATCATTCGACAAAGGAGGAGCATGATGGCTAGCGACGGCGCGATCGCACATGACAAAAAGAAAGAGAGCCTTTTTGAGTCCTTTATGAAGACTGTCGGGATCACAAAGGTCGGCAGCCTTCTCTTGGGTTTCCTAATGACCTTGCTGGTGCTCTTGAGCCAGTTAGCGACCGAGACCACCACAGTCGAGACCCTCTTGATTTGCATTTTTGTGCTGATGGCCGCATTTCTTGTTGCCATCTTTCAAAAGGTTAAGCATCCGGGCTTCGGTTCATGGGGAGTCATTGGCCTCTTCTTTCTGGGCGCCGCCGTTGGAATTCTCGCCTATCGCGCGAGAGAAGGCATTGCAGATCAGTGGGCACAGTACAAGAATCTAGGCGGGCTCAGCGACGTGATCTTTGCGGGCCTTTTTGTGTTTGGCGTGATCATGGCGGTTTTCGTCGTTCGCGTATGGAACAAAGAACAAGATGATTTCATGAAGAGCGTGGCTACCGCATTGGGCGGCGCAGCTATCCCGCCGCTTCTGGGAAAAACAATCGCTGTGGACGGAAGCAAAGCCTTCGCTGCGTACTTTCTGGGATTTGCCGTCTCGGCGGCGGTGAACGTAATCTATTGCGCAAGACTGCTCGCCAACTACAGCAATAAGCGCTCTCTTGAAAGTCGCGCTGTGCTTAGCTTCTTATACGGCAGCGATAAAGCCGAGGCAGTTGATAAGCAGTTTCAGAAGAACTTCGAGGCAGACCCCAACGAAGCCAAACTGCTACTAGTCAACGCCGTTCGCGAGTATCAGGAAAAGGTCCTTCGCGAATTTGCTAAGAAACGAGAAGAAAAGCGACAAAAAGATCGCGAAAAGTTTGATTACTATCAGCTAATCGCTATCGAATGCGGTGGAGAAGGCGAAGGGGCCGAAGGGTCGCCACCCGAATCGCCTGACAGGAGGGAAAAGGTGATTCTTCGGAAGGTTGAGGAGGAGGAGCTGTCAGATAAGATGTTCCGCGTCGCCGTCTCATTAAAATGGCAAGATGATCTCGAGTATATCTCTGCACCCGGCGCTTACAAAAACTCCTTCCCGTACTTCAACAGTGTCGCCGGGCTTGCGCTGATCGTTTTCAAAACGATCGTGATGGACAGAGACAAGAACAAGCGATTCCGTACTGGCGACTACCCTGAAGGGCTCTGCCCAGCAAAGATAGAGCAGACGCGCGGCTTAGATGAAATTGACTTTCTTTCCTACATCGCCATTCCGGTTGCTAGCTACCTCGGTCAGCCGGAACAGACTCGTTTGGGTATCTTGCATGTTGACACCCGGCTGTTCGCCGCGCCGCGGGACATCTTTAGACCGACTCCTGTCCCCGGCCAAGAGAAGACCTTTTCTGAGACGCTTTATCCCGCGGAGTTGACTGAATACGCCAACAACCTGTATGCGGAGGAAGATGCCGGCGTAAAGTATCTTGAAGACATGAGAGCGGTCCTGGTTCCGATACTGCAACTCTATTTGAAGTGCCGCCAGGGCTCTGTCTAACGATGACGCTTCGTCTTACAGAGAACGCGCTGCGAGTTTTGGAGAAGCGAATCCTCGCGCGCGATCATCACGGACACGTCGTCGAAACTCCCAAGGACATGTTCCGCCGAGTCGCGCGTAGCGTCTCCGAAGCCGATCTTCAACACGGTACACCCGCTGATGCCGCCGCCGCTGAAGAAGCTTTCTTTGAGATCATGAACAGCCTTGAGTTCTTGCCCAACTCGCCTACGTTGATGAACGCGGGGCGGAATCTGGCTCAGCTCTCTGCCTGTTTCGTGCTCCCCGTCGAAGACTCGATGGAAGGCATCTTTGGCACGTTGCGCGACACTGCGCTTATTCAAAAGAGCGGCGGCGGCACCGGCTTTTCGTTTTCGCGGCTGCGTCCAAGAGAAGACCTCGTCGAATCAACTCACGGAGTCTCGAGCGGGCCTGTCTCGTTCATGCGCTTGTACAACTTCGCTACCGAAGTAACCAAGCTTGGCGGAAAGCGAGCCGGCGCAAACATGGCCATCCTTCGCATCGATCATCCGGACATCGAAGAGTTCATCGCCGCTAAAACGAATCCGCTCGAGCTGAACACCTTCAACATCTCGGCCGCAGTGACCGACGAGTTCATGGACAAGGTCAAGAATGGCGAGCAGTACGATTTGATCAATCCGCGCACTCGCGAAGTCGTGAAGCAGTTGGACGCGCGCGGCGTGTTAGATCGAATCGTCGAATCCGCGTGGCGCAACGGCGAGCCTGGCGTGATCTTCATCGATCGGATCAATCGTGATAACCCGACGCCCGAGCTCGGCCAGATCGAGAGCACTAACCCGTGCGGCGAACAACCGCTGCTGCCCTATGAATCGTGTGTGCTGGGTTCGATCAACCTCGCGAAGTTCCATCGCGACGGCGCTGTTGACTATGATCGCCTCAAGAAAGTCGTAGCGCTCGGGGTTCACTTCCTTGACAACGTCATCGACGTGAGCGAGTACCAGATACCGCAGATCGCCGAGATCACCAGGCTCAATCGAAAGATCGGGCTCGGGGTGATGGGATGGGCCGACTTGCTTATCTTGCTCGGCGTTCCGTATGACTCGGAAGGCGCAATCAAGCTCGGCGAAGAAGTGATGAGTTTCATCTCACGCGAGGCGCTCGAGGCGTCGATCGAGTTGGCGAAGCAAAGAGGACCGTTCCCGAGATGGTTTCAGGAGAGCATCTACAAGAAGGGCGGCCAAGAGCATGCTGGAAGCCTGCGCACCAAGGAGCGGCGCAATGCCACGGTGACCACCGTTGCGCCGACCGGGACGATCAGCCTGATTGCCAACTGCTCGAGCGGCATCGAACCGGTTTACTCGATCGCGTACCGGCGGCTGTCGTTCGAATCCGAGCGCATGACTTTTGTTCATCCGCTGTTCGAGAACTACGCGCGCGAGCACGGGTTTTTCAGCGAAGAGTTGATGAAGCGAGTCGCGGAGACGGGCTCGCTGCACGATCTTCCGGAAGTCCCCGCCGAAGCAGCAGGCGTGTTCGTGACGACTCACGAGATCGCGCCCGAGTGGCACGTTCGCATGCAGGCGGCATTTCAAAAGCACATCGACGCGGCCGTCTCAAAAACAATCAACTTCCCTGCCGGCGCTACGGTTGATGATGTGAAGCGCGCTTACCTGTTAGCTCACGAGCTTGGCTGCAAAGGGATCACTGTGTATCGAGACGGTTCGCGCGAGAAACAGGTGCTCAGCACCGAGTTGGAAGATATGACCGAGCCGTTGACGCTGGCTTCGGCGGGTCAGTCGGAGATGCAGCGCCCCGAGAATCTGCTGTTCGCAAGGAACATTTGTCCGGATTGCGGGGAGGCGCTGCGTCACAATGGAGGATGTCTGTACTGCACGTGCGGGTATTCGGTATGTGTGCAGAGTTGATGGGCGGTTATTTCGCGTCGACAGGTTTGCCTGGAATCAAACGGTGTCCGAGCAGGTCTACAGCCGCTTGGCACTGTTCCAGCACTATGTATCCAATCAACGGTTCGTAGGCGCCGTTGGCCGGCTTCATATCCAAAAACAGGACCTCGTTGTAGATTGGTCTGAAGCCCTCGACCTCGATTCTTACCGGTCCGCAGATCTCTCCTTCAACGGTTTCTTGAGTAGCTGTTTCCACGTCTGCCTTCGCCACCGAATCCAGTTCGCCCAAGCGGTCGCGCCACGCGCTCGGAAGCACCATGAAGGCCGAACCCGCGTCGACAAGCGCGTCACAGCGAACGCTCATCGATGGGTCCTTTGTGTTCTCGATCCTAACCGAGGCAATTATCCGTCCCATATGCTCAGTATACAGTTTCACGGCTGGCGCGGTCGCGTCACTCGCCTATCTGCTTTCGATACCAATCCACCGTCTTGCGCAGCCCTTCTTCAAAATCAACAGACACACTGTAACCCAAAGCTTGCTCCGCAGCCTCGACCGAAGCTTGCGAGTCACGCACGTCTCCCGCGCGCCCAGCTTCGTGAATCGGTTCGATGTCGCTGCCGAGTATCTCTTTCAGCCTCGCAAGCAGATCGAGCAGCGTGTAGCGGCCTCCGCACGCGACGTTGAATGCCCGGCCTGCACCCCCCTCTGCTTCGGCTGCCAGCAAGTTCGCATTGACCACGTTATCAACATGAGTGAAGTCGCGTGATTGAAGGCCATCGCCATAGACTACCGGCGCCTTGGCTTCAAGCAAGGCAGTGATGAATCGCGGGATCACCGCCGCGTACTGGGACTCGGGGTCCTGGCGCGGACCGAAGATATTGAAGTAACGAAGCGACACGATTTCGAAACCATAAACGTGCTTGAACACCCTCGCGTAGTGCTCGCCCACGAGCTTCGATAGCGCATA
>JBGQGO010000013.1:0-23979 GCA_041497455.1 Blastocatellia bacterium
GCTTGCGGTGGCTGGCTGCTGATCTGGGTCTGCGTGTTCAGCCGCTCGTCCTGCTCACGCTTGTAGCGATAGTAGTTGATCTTGCTGAAGCTCGGCTTTACTCGCCCGAGTCCCGGCATACCCTTCGTTTCCCATTGCGCGAATGAAGGCAGGAGCTTCTTCGCTTGATCCGAAGCCTTCGTAGCGGCCGCCTGGTCGCTGACGGCTGCGAGCGCCTTGCTCAAGATGTAAAACGCCTCTCCGTCCGAAGCTCGCTGTTTGATTTCGTTCTTGAGCGTCGCGGCCGCGTTGGCGTGGTCCTTCGCCAGAAAGTAAGCGTAGCCAAGGTTGAAGAGCGTATCGGTGTCGCGCGGCGCGGCTTCCGAGGCTGGCTTCAAGTGATCGATCGCGTCTTTGTACTGCTTCTGCTTTATCAGCAGCACGCCGATGTTGTTGTAGACCTCAAACAGCGGCAGCCTCGCCGCGAGTTTCTTCAGCGTCGCCAGCGCCTGCTCGGTCTGCCCGAGTGCGTCTTGCGCCACGCCTACGTAGAACTGCGCCTCGTCGTAACGCGGATTCTTCTCGTCGACGAGAGCAAGCTGTTCGAGGGCTTCCTTGTACTCGGTGGCCTCGAAGCGAATCCGGCCAAGTTCGAAGATCGCCGCCACGTACTGGCTCTTCGTTTTTTCCGAATACTCTTTGATCGCGCGATCGAGGAACTCAATGCGCGCTTCGCGGTCTCGTGTGAGCGTGCCTTTGATGAAGTTCTCGAACGCGCCGATCGGAGCAACGGTGGCATCGGTAGTGATCTGATCGCGCGAGAACGGAAGAGCCTGGTTGTGCTGATAGAGAATCTCGTACGCGAGATCGCCCTGAAGCCTTTGCAGATCAACGAGAGGACCTCCGCGATTGTACTCTTTTCCGGCCAGCCGGCCCTCTCGGATATCAACCACCCGCGCGGTGATCGCGATAGTGCTGTCGCGTCCTTCGCCAGCGATGCGATAGGTGCCCATCACCACCAGGCTGGCTCCGGCGCGCTCGGCGATCTTGATCATCGTAGCGCGGGTGAGTATTGCCGTCGGGGGCAAGCCTTCCTGTTTATAGGCCACGTTGCGCTCGTCGGGTCTGATCGCGACCAGCCCAGGTTTGTCGAACAGATCAGCCAGCGCCGCGGCAAAGCTTTCGCCGACCCAGTTGTATTCAGCGCGGCCGGATAAGTTCTCAAACGGCATCGACACGATCGTGTCAGTCGATGCCGCCCGGACCGCCAGCGAAGACGCGAAAATGAGGATGGAAGATAGTATTGCTCGTTTGGTCATGCTCAAAATCAAGCGGGCCGCCAGCTAGGCGCTCTCAACGCTGAACGGCCCGAAAACTTGTGCGTGATTTGTTGACCGTCACACTTTGTCATTGTCCCTGTCCCTCGCAGCGGCTGTCAACTCTGGCCCCTGTTGACCGCAGACTTGCAACGCATCAAGCCGTATGTTAGACATTCAGTGTATTTAATTCTGCTTCTACTAAAATGGATCAAAGAGGAATTATGAGGGGAAAGATAACGATTTTTATTGATGGGAATAATCTGTTTCATGCAGCCAGGTCGGCTGGGGTTGAGATTGACTACGCCAAGTTTTTGAATTTTCTTCGCGGCGATGCTCCGCTTCTACGGGCGTTTTTTTACACCGGAGTCGACGAAAAAGCCGAGCGCCAACAGGGCTTCCTGCTCTGGATGCGTAGAAACGGTTATCGAGTAGTCGAAAAGGAATTGAAGACCTACGCTGATGGGACCAAGAAAGCCAACCTCGACGTCGAGATCGCGGTCGACATGCTATCGCTAGCCGACAAGTACGACACGGCGGTGCTGGTCTCAGGCGACGAGGATTTCTCTTATGCGATAAACGCCGTCGCCTACAAAGGCGTGCGCGTCGAGCTGGCCGGTTTTCGCAGCAACACCAGCCCGCGCTTGATAGACGTCGCCGATCAATTCATCGAGCTTGATTCCCACCTGGACGAGATCACCAAGGCCGATAGCCGTTACAACCACCACTCGGGAAGCCACTACGTTTCGACCCGAAACAGCGGAGGGTTCACACGCGTGCAAGACGACGACGCAGAGGCCGAGACCATTCGAGAGGTCGGCGCTGAGCGGTGAGCGCCCCGGGAGCGCAGGCATCCCGGCCTGCTGCTTTCGGCTAACCGCCATTCTCTTTCTCGCGTAACCTTCACGCAGGCAGGGATGCCTGCACTCCCAGGGCCGATACATCCGTGCGAATGCATGCCACGCGGTGGCCGGGACTGATTGCTACCAGTGGCGGCTTGGCTAGTTTGCACTCGTCGATTGCTATCGGACATCGCGTGTGAAAACGGCAACCCTCGGGCGGATTGATCGGAGTAGGTACGTCACCTTCGATGCGAACTCGCTGGCGCTTTGCGCGCGGCACAGGCACCGGTATCGAAGACAGCAAAGCCTGCGTGTAAGGATGAAGCGGGCTCACGAAGATCTCTTCGGTATCGGCTTCCTCGACTATCTCGCCCAAATACATTACGGCTACGCGATCGGATATGTGTTTGACCACGGCGAGGTCGTGCGCGATGAACAGGTACGTGAGACCGAACTGCTGCTGAAGCTCGCGTAGGAGGTTCAGTATCTGCGCCTGTATCGAAACGTCGAGAGCCGATACGGCTTCGTCGCACACGATGAGCTTAGGCTGGAGCGCGAGCGCCCTTGCGATGCCTATGCGCTGCCGCTGCCCGCCCGAGAATTCGTGAGGGTAACGGCTTGCGTGCTCGGCATTAAGGCCTACAAGTTTGAGAAGCTCGGCGACTCGCTGACGCGCGCGGCGGCGCGCTGGTGTGACCATCTGTTTGTGGCCGCGCGAACTCCGCGATTCATTTGGCGATCCTTCGGTTTCGTCTGCGGAATCTATTCCGTGGACCAGGATCGGTTCTTCAAGCATCGCGCCGACAGTCATCCGCGGATTGAGCGAACCGTACGGATCTTGAAAGATGATTTGCATCTCGCGACGCAGACCGCGCATCTCGCGTTCGCTTAGCGAGAACACGTCGTGCCCGTCGAAGATCACTCGCCCGGAAGTAGGCTCGATCAATCTGAGAATCGTTCGGCCCGCCGTAGTCTTACCGCATCCGGACTCGCCTACAAGGCCAAGCGTCTTTCCGCGCGGGATCGAAAACGAGATCCCGTCAACCGCTCGCACGTAGCCGACAGTCCTGGGCACAACGCCCTTGCGGATCGCGTAGTGCTTGACGAGGTCTTCGACGATGAGGATGTCGTCCATAAATGTCAGAGGTCAGCGTGCGTGAAGAGCGGTCGATTTTCCATTTTCCATTTTCTATTTGTCATTTGTCATTTGGCGCCAATCCTGTTATTCATCGGATCGTTGGTCAGGAATTAGCAAATGACAAATGACAAATGGAAAATGACAAATGGAAAATAAGTTACTTCCTTATCTTCTTCGATCTTACTACGCGGTACCGCGAGGCAGCTCTCCCACTGCTTCAGCGAAGTGACAAGCCGCGAAATGATTCGGCGCGATCTCGCGGAACAGCGGCTCTTCTTTGCAGACTTCTTGCACGAACGAGCAACGTGTACGAAACCTGCAGCCCGAAGGAAAGTCCAACGGGCTTGGCACGGCTCCCGGGATGACCGCAAGCTGTTTCTTCCTTTCGCCCAGCGTTGGGAGCGAGCGAAACAGCCCGTGGGTGTAAGGATGCTTCGGGCGCTCGAAGAGCGATGCGACGGACGCCGACTCGACTACCTTGCCGGCGTACATCACTGCGACCCGATCGCAGGTTTCGGCGACCACCCCAAGGTCGTGAGTGATCAGCAGAACCGACATGTTCAACTCGCGTTGAAGCTCATTCAGCAATTCGAGTATCTGGGCTTGAATGGTCACATCGAGCGCGGTTGTCGGCTCATCGGCGATCAGCAGCGCCGGACGGCAAACCAACGCCATCGCAATCATCGCGCGCTGTTTCATCCCTCCGGACAGTTGATGCGGATACTCATGAAATCGAGACTCGGGCGAAGGTATTCCGACCCGCCGCAACATATCGATGGCGATCTCTCTGGCTTCGCGCCGCGATGCCGTGCGGTGTTCGCGAATCGCTTCGGTGATCTGCGAGCCGATCGACATTATCGGATTGAGCGACGACGCAGGCTCCTGAAAGATCATCGAGATCAAGTTGCCTCGCACGCGGCGCATCGCTTTGTCATCGAGCCTCAGGAGGTCTTCGCCGCGAAAGCTTATCTCGCCGCCTGCGTACTCGGCAGGGGGCACCGGCAAAAGCTTGAGGATCGAATAAGCAGTGACCGATTTGCCGCATCCGCTCTCGCCGACGAGTCCGAGTGTTTCTCCGCTGGCGATGTCAAAACTCACACCGTCGACGGCCTCAAGAACGCCATCGTCGGTGTGGAAATAGATGCGCAGGCCGGAAACCGACAGGAGATTTGTGATTTGTGATTTGTGATTTGTGATTTGTGATTTGAGATTCTGTAGTTCCGATATTGGGCCCATGCGTCACTTTCCGATCTCTGGCAACGGTCACCTTAATTCCTGAGATCCATCGGCGCTCGACGTGAATCGCAAATAGAAAATAGAAAATCCGTTCACTTCTTCTTGGGCGTGAGTATTTCGCTCGCCAGGTGAATCTGCTGCTGACCCTGGTCGCGGACGCGGCGCGCAAGCTCGGGTAGTGTCTCGTCCACTTCCTGGGTTGCGAGCTTGATGACCATCGGCAGGTTGACGCCGGTCACCACTTCCACCGGCGCGCGTCCAAGGAAGCTGGCCGCGATGTTAGTGGGCGTTCCGCCGAACATGTCCGTGAGCAACAGCACGCCGCTGCCGGTGTCCATTCGCTGAATCGCGCGTTCGATCTCTTCTGACGCTACGTCGACGTCGTCGTGCCAGCCGATCGAAACTGCTGTGATATGGTTAATTTCACCGACGATCATCTCTGCCGCCGAGACCAGCTCGTTAGCCAACTGTCCGTGGGTTACGATTACCGCGCCTATCATGCAATGTACCGCTCCTCATCCTTACGAATGTCCCGGTGAACTACTTTTGACTTGTATCCCAGTTCATTCAACTGCTTGTCGATCGCCTCGGCGACCATAACTGAGCGGTGCCGGCCTCCGGTGCATCCGACGCCAACGGTCAGGTAGCTCTTTCCTTCGCGTTGAAACCGCGGCAACAGGTACGCGAGCAAATCGACGAATCGCGCGATAGTATCCTCGACCTCGCTCTCCGATTGCAAGTACTGAATAACGGCCGGGTCGCGCCCCGTGAACGGCCGCAGCTCGGCAACGAAGTGCGGGTTCGGCAGAAACCTCACGTCGAACATCATGTCCAGCCCGCGCGGCGATCCATGCCGGAACCCGAACGACGAAATCGTTACATTCAACTCATACGCACCGCTCTTCTCAGCAAAGTGATCTTTGATCACGTCGCGCAGCGTATGTACCGTGTGCTCCGAGGTGTCGATGACGTGGTCTGCAAGGTCACGAATCTCCGAGAGCAACTCGCGTTCTTGTCTGATAGCCTGGAGCACGTTTTGGTCGGGCAGCGGGTGGGGCCGCCGTGTCTCGCTGTAACGCCGGAGCAGAACTTCGTCGTCCGCTTCCAGGAACAGCACCGTGACATCGACGCCTTTTTCCTTCAACTCCTCGTGCATGCGCGGGAACAAGCTGAGGAACTCTCGCGAGCGCACGTCGACAACGAACGCCGTCCGATCGATCTCGCTCGAGTCATCGCACAGCTTGACGAAAGTCGGGATAAGTTGAGCCGGGAGGTTGTCTATCGCAAAGTAGCCGAGGTCTTCAAAGTCCTTGAGCGCCGAGGACATCCCCGACCCCGACACGCCGGTAATAATAACGACCGAAACAGGCATAAGAGCTCAGAAGGCAGAAAGCAGAAGGCAGAAGGCAGCAGCTTCTTTCTGCCTTCTGCCTTCTGCTTTCTGCCTTCTGTCTTTTCACGGTTCAATGAGGCCGAAGTTGCCGTCCGTGCGGCTGTACAGCACGCCAACTCGGTTGGTCTCGGCGTCGCGGAACACTATGAACTGATCGTCCGAGTCGGCCAGTATTATCGCGGCTTCCTCGGGTGTCATCGGCTTCACACGGTAGCGGCGCTGAGCGACTATGCGAGGCGCGTTCGGGGCCGCTTCAATTGTGCCGCCCGGCACCGGCGCTACTTTTCCTGCCGGTTGGCGCCCGCGTTTCTTCGCGTGGAACTTTTCTTTAAGCCGCAGTCCTTGCTTCTGAACTCGGCTTGCTGCTGCGGCAACCGACTGCGACAGGTCGGTGTTCTCGCCGACCGCAGTGAATACGTTATCGCGCCAGTACACAACGATCTCGGTCCGCTTACGATGCTTCTCAGCCGAAACCGTTACGTGCGCTCTCATCGGCGCCGAATCAAGCACTCGATCGAGCTTCCCAAGCTCCTTGCGGACCAGTTCTTCTACTGCCGGGGTTATGTCAATGTGGCGACCTGTGAACTCAAATTCCATCTACTATTCTCCCTTTTGATTGCGGATTGCGGATTGCGGATTTGTTGGTGCTGTTTTTTCATCTGGGATTGTCGGCTCTGTGAATAAATCCGCAATCCGCAATGGTCAGACGATGGCCCGGCGCTCTCGCGAGCCGGGTATGCGCATTTGGTCGCGATACTTTGCGACTGTGCGGCGGCTCATCTTGACGCCGTCCCTGGCCAAACGTTTGGCCACTTCGTCATCGGTAATCGGGTGGTGAGGGTCTTCCATTTCGATCATCTTCTTGATCTTCAGCTTGAGCACACGCGTGGAAACGTCCTCACCGGTATCGCTCCTCATTCCCTCGGTGAAGAACCGCCGCAGTTCGTAGACTCCCTGCGGCGTGTTCACGTATTTGCGATTCACTACGCGTGAGACCGTGCTCAAGTGCATGCCGATGTCTTCGGCGATGTCCTTCAACATCATGGGCTTCAAATGCTCGATGCCGTGATCAAGAAAGTTCCGTTGGCGGTCTACTATCGAATTGCACACTCGATAGATGGTCTGACGGCGGTGCTCGATGTTCTTCAGCAAATCGACCGCCGACCGGAACCGCTCTTTGATGTAATCGCGAGTCTCCTTCGACGAGTCCTTCGACTCCATCATTTGTCGATAGGTCCTGTTGATGCGCAGGTGCGGCAATCCGTCGTCTTCGAAACGTATGATGTAATCATCACCAACCTTTTCAATCGTGACTTCGGGGACCACAGGCTGCGCTTCCTCGGATGAATACTTGCGGCCGGGCTTTGGATCGAGCTTCTTGATGATCTCCATTTCCTCGAGCACCCGCTCGAGCGGCACGCCGAGCATCTTTGTCAGCTCGGGTAGCTTGTGAGTCTGCAGGCTCTCGAGATGATCGCGCACCATTTGGACCGCAAGGCGATCACCGAAACCGTAATAGTCGAGTTGAACCAGCAGCGATTCGCGCACGTCGCGCGCGGCGCATCCGACCGGATCCAACCGTTGCACGACGGCGGCCGCCTGTTGAACAGTCTCGATTGGCCAAGGACCCATCGCGGCGATCTCTTCAATCGTTGCATCGAGGAAGCCGGTGTTCTCGTCGAGATTGCCGATGATCGCTTCGCCGGCGGCTCGCACTTCGTCCGAACACTCGGTCAGATGGAGCTGCCATATGAGCTGCTCGCACAGCGAGTCTCGCCGGGTCAGCATGTTCTCGAACGAGACTTCGTCTTTCGCTTCGTATTCGTGGGTCTTGTAGCCGGGATCGAGGTACTCTTCGAACGTAGAACCGAAGTCCACCTCTTCAAATGCGTCGCGCTCGCGCTCGGGCTCTGCTTCGCCGTCGACGGGACTGGCTTCCGTCGTGGCGGTAGTGACGCTTGACGCTTCGCCCGGCGCGGTGAACTCGGTCAGTCCGCCGTCAGCCGCCGCGGGCTGCGGGGCGGCTGTTTCACCGGGGCTCGTGATGTCAGCAGTGGTTGCGTCGACTGCGGCGAGCTCGTCTGCGAGCGGGGAGTTGTCGTCTACGCCTTCGCCGGGCGCCACCTCGTCGAGTACAGGATTAGCCGACAGTTCGGTCTGGACCATGTCAGCAAGCTCGAGCTTGGTCATCGCCAATAGCTCGATCCGCTGCCGCATCTGCGGCGTCAAAACCAGGCGCTGCGAAAGGCTTGTACTGAGATGTGGCTTGACCGACATAACTCATTTGTTATTTGTCATTTGTTATTTGCTATTTGTGATTTGTCATTTTCGAATCGCCTCGTAGGGCTAACCAAATAACAAATAACAAATAACAAATCACAAATAACAAATAACTACATCCTGAAATTCTCCCCTAGATATACTCGTCTTACGTCTTCGTCGCGCGTCAACTCGTCCGGCGTGCCCGCGCGGAAAATTTTGCCGTCGTTAATTATATACGCTCTGTCTGTAATCGCCAGAGTCTCGCGCACGTTGTGATCCGTTATCAACACGCCGATGCCGCGCTCGCGCAGCTTCTGCAAGATTTGTTGTATGTCAATCACTGCGATCGGATCAATTCCAGCGAAGGGTTCATCCAGCAGAATGAACCGAGGCTCGATGACCAGACAGCGCGCGATCTCAGTCCTCCGGCGCTCCCCCCCCGAGAGCTGGTACGCTTTTGTGTGACGCACGTAAGCGATGTCGAGTTCGCTCAGCAGCAACTCGAGGCGGTGCTCGCGCTCCGCCTTTGTGAGAGGCAAAGTTTGAAGCACCAGCAGTATGTTCTCCTCGACCGTTAGCTTCCGAAAAACCGACGCTTCCTGCGGCAAGTAACTTATCCCGTCCCGCGCGCGCAGATACATCGGCAGCCGCGAAATATCTTTCGAATCAAGGAAGATCTTGCCGGCGTCGGGCCGCTCGAGCCCGACGATCATATAGAAAACCGTGGTCTTGCCTGCCCCGTTCGGCCCGAGAAGCCCGACGATCTCCGTCTGATGAATATCAAGCGATACGTTATCGACGACCGTTCGCTTGCGATACGACTTTCGCAAACCTTCGACGGCAAGAACGCTTGTTTGTTGCAATGGGAGTGGTGCTTGGGGCTCGGCGTCACCGGTCGGGGTTTCAATCACGGACACTTCTTCTACCATCTTGTCGCTTCAATTCTGTTTGCTCTTTGTCAAACGATGAGTTGATCGGACACGGCCTGTACCCTGCTGATTCTCGACGGAAATCCTATCATCGCGACTATAGAACGTCAATTGAGAGCCCATTGTGGCGCCCTTCTCGACATCATCCACACGGGCAGACTTTCCGGTCAAAACCGCGCGCCCATCTTCGGACGTGTACGCGAGCTTGTCGCCGACGCCTCGCCGTCCAGGCTGCGTGAGCACGACGTTGCCCTCGGCGTTCATGTGATTGACCTCGCTCGTCTCTTGCTCGAGGTACACGTCGACGGATGACGCTTCGATGCGGTCGGTGCCTTGCCGGGCTTTCACCCCGCCTTCGTAATGGATCTTTCGCTCCGTGTCCGAGTAGGTCATCCTCTCGGCCGTCGCGAATCCGGGCACGACTTCGCGTTTCTCAGGCGAGGTCTCTTGCTTTGTCTGATAGAGCGCGCTTTCTACGTTGCCGGCCGCGACCATGCGCTTGTCGTCTTGATAAAGCTCTATCCGGTCAGCCTTGATAAAATTGTCGTCCTGCCATCCGCGGGCATTGATCGTGTAGACCGCTATACTCTCCTTGTTCTGAGCGTCGGCGCGCTCGGCGGTGATGAAGATGGGCGACTTGGTGTTCTTGAACGGCGTCGAGTCGTTAGTCGTCTCGCGGCTGTAATAAGTAGTGCGAACGTCGCCTCTCGCATGAGTTTCATCTCGCTGACGGTCGTAATCTATCTCATCGGCCTGGGTGCGCGATTTTGCATCCCACACCATCGGACGCTTCCCGCGAAGATTGAGGACCTCCTTCTGGCCATCGTAAACGGCGCGCTCGGCAACAGCGTTTTGGTCGCCCTCGTTGTACTTGAAGTTGCCTTCCTGGGATACGCAATCTATGTCTTGAGAGTCCTCCAGGAAATCCGCCCGTGCCGACTTGCTGGTGGTGACCCGCAGCGGATGACCGTCGGGAATGGTCGCTTCGATCTCAACCCTGACACCTTCCGTAGCGTTGAAGGTCTTCACGCGATTGCCTTCTTCAAAGAACAAGGCGTCCATTCGAGGCGCGCGAATGGTCTTTTTGTCGGCGCGGCGCTCAGCGCGAACCGGCGTAACGGTCATGACGGCTTTGCCGGCAGCTTCAGCGTGTTTGATGTTCTTTCCATCCGGGAAGAACTGCATAGTTACTGTGTCGGCGGTGAGCTCTCGCGCGGCGGGATTGGCATCGTTGCTTGCGGGCGCCGGCGCGTGAATCTTCATCATCGCATTGCCCTGAGCCGTGATCGTTTCAACCGCGTTCGCTTGCGCGCCCTGGGAGAACGTCGCTTCGATGGTGTCGGCGGTGGCCTCTCTAATCGGCTCGGGTCCCAGCGAACGGGTCGATGCGCCACGTAGCGCGACCGCGCGCGCAAGCTGGTGCGACTCGCCAAAGAAGAAATCCATGTCGGGAGATTTGATCTCCGCCTTTTCGGCTTGCTTCAGATAAGCGCTGCCGCGCGCCTCGATGCGTTCGATGTGATTAGAAGCGTCGGCGTAGCTAACCATCCGGTCGGCGCGGAACTCATCGGCCTCCTGTGTGACTATCGCGTTCCCATCGAAGGTGACACGGTGCTCTTTCTTCTCGAGGAGCGCCGACTCGCTTCGAATTCTTGTCGGCTTCTTCACCACGGGCTGTTTCGGGTCCGCTTTTCGTTGATCCCGTGAAGGCTCTGGCGCGGGAGCTTGAGCGATCGCTTCAGTAGCGCGCCGGCGCCGTTCTTTGCGCTGCTTCGCATCCTCTGTTCGTTGGGCTGGTGCAGGCTCTGTCGATGGAGATTGAGCAACCGATTCGGAGTTACGCCGGCGCAGTTGTTTGCGCGCGCGCGTGCGAGCCTTGCGGGCGATTCTCTCTTCAGGCGTTTCTTCGCGATGTTGGCCGCTCGCGACAGCGTCACGCGCTTTCACTTCGCGCGCGGCTTCGCTTTCGGGTTTGATGGTTACATCGACATTTTTCAGCAGGCTTGCGCGCTCGGTGGCGGCCTCGATGATCATTCCGGTGGCTCGGCCCGCATAGTTGCGGCCTTCGAACTCGACGGGCTCTTTTGTATCGACGGCGTTTTTCGTCTGGTCGTAGTGCAAGTAGCTGGTTTTGAGCGTGAGCCCTTCCAATGTTTGCACGACGACGTTTGAGATGAACTCGGCATCGAGTTTGCTGAGGTCCGCCGGATCACTCACCTTCGCGCGATCACAGGTAACAGTATCGTGGCGCTCGCCGGCTGAGCCGTAGGATTCAAGTTTGACTTCTTCGAGTTCGTGAGTGCCATCCTGGTAAGTCCTGTCGGTTCCGGCGGTGATATTGAACCGCACCTGGCCGTTGATCTCGTGGGAGTAGTGGGTATTGCTGAAGACGGCGACAACTTTCCCTTGGAGCTTGGGGCGGGTCTGCTCCGGTTGAGGGTGTTTACTGCGGAAGACGAGGTACACAACGAGCGCCGCCGCTATGGTAATAAATAGTCCAAGCGCCGCAGCCCTGCCGGCAGATAACAGCCATACTCGCTTCATGAAATCCTATAGCAACTCCGTTCATGGATTCTGGCATGCCCTGCGGCGAGTGTCGAACCTGAATAAGTGATCGAAGCGTTCGGGATCAGACATGCTGCTGCTCTGTGTTCAATGCCTCGAGCAATACATTGGCTGCCTCGAACGAGACGTACGGAGACCAGATAGGGTAAGAGTCGCCGCTCAACTCCACTTAGAGAATCTCGCACAGTCGGGACATACGTGCCTGGTCCTCGACAAGGACGATTCTCCTACCATTCACGGCTTTGCAGAATCGCGACGGGTTAAACAAAGACTCCACGGAATGTTCGCGCATCGAAGAGGGAAGGTAGGATTGAAAAGGCCCCATCTGGAGCGCTCGCTCAAATCGCTCAAAGTCTCGTCGCACGAGGTCTCTAATCTGGCTCTCTTCGGCCTTGATCACCGCCTCCGGAGGCCGATGCTTCGATTCAAGTGCCCCGCCCTTGCCCCTCGATTTCCATCCAAACTCCTGTGACAAGAAATAGCCAAGCATCCGGCCAAACGGTTCACCGACAGCGTGGACAAGGTGCCATCGCCCGCTCAGTTCGAACGCCGGCATCTCATCTTCCGCTATTCCTACCAAGTCGCCAAGCATGCGAGCGAGATGATAAGGGAGCGAGCGCACGTTCGACCTGAACTTAAGGTTCCGGCTAGCTTGCTTCTTGTTGTCGATATTGACGCTTACGATATGCCCGTCGACGCGAGCAACATCGAGGATGTTGGCGCCGAGTGCAAATACGTCACGTTGCTGAATGTTTTTCTCTTCGATCTCACCAATTACTCTTCCGGTCAAGTCGTCAACCACCATGATCCCGCCAGCTGCAGATGCGATGTTTGAGTTTTCCAGGTGACGTTCAAAAATGGCGTGAGCGACCTTGCCTTGAGTCAACCCTCCCCGGCGCCTCGGTTCGGCCAAAAGGTCCTCTGATACTAGATGGTCTAGGAGAACCTTCTCGGCCTGAGCGTCAAGTAGTGTGGCCCCGGTCCGCGGGTCGTCCAGCAGGACTCTTAGGCTTCCTGAGTCTAACGTGCCTGATGGTCTCTGTTTCAAATAGGACAGGAGCTGTTGCACGATGACAGACGGACGAAAACTGTAGAAAATCTCATCTTGCTCTCCATTCTCTGCGGCCCTCAGCAGCAAGTTAAGTAGGTGGAATTCTTTTTTTGAGCGATAGAACCCCACTAGCGTGGTCTTGTTTGTTCGCCTATTGCCCCGCCCGATGCGCTGGAGGAACGACCCTATGCTATAGGGAGGACCGATCAGAATAACGGCATCAATGTCGCCAATATCGATGCCCAACTCGAGAGTCGAAGTGGCGAAGCATATTCCTACTTGCCCTTGGGCAAATCGGTGTTCAGCATCTATGCGCACTTTGCGGTCCAGACTTGCATGATGCACGAATACATTGTCGCCAAATGGATTCCCTACGAAACCTCTGCCAACCTTAGGCTCGCGTCGAATGGCGGCGGCTAGCTCTTCGCACTCGGCCCGGCTCGCGCAGAATGCAAGCGCTTTTCGAATCCCGCGTTTTTGAAACGTCGTAATAGCGTCTTGCAAATCCATAGCGGACCGCATAGGTATGAACTCAGCGTCTATGCTACGTTTTCCGTCCGCCTTAATGACGACTGGATTTAGGCAATAGCGCGAAGCCACTCCATCGGGGTCTGACACCGTCGCCGATAGCGCGATGGTTTGAAGCTGCGCAGTGTCTGTCTCACCCTTGTCAACGGCCGACGCTTTGAGGCTGCGCAATCGGCGAAGGAGCAGGCGCACCTGATCACCTCTGGCGCTGCCATCCAACAGATGTATCTCATCAAGCACCACTGCTTTTGTGTTGATAAAAAGGCGTGGTGTCCGCGACAACAAACCGTCGAAGGATTCCGGCGTGGTGACGAGCACGGAAGGAGGATCAGCGGTATCAAGGTGGGGAGAATCGCCAGTTCGGGGCCGAACGGAAACCCCTAATTCTGCAAGCCGCGGCTCCAAACGACGGAACAGGTCGTTCACTAGGGCGCGTGTTGGAGAAATATATAGAATGGATAACCTTGCCCATTGCTCGTTCTTGAGTAGCTCGATTAGCGGCGCCATAACGGCCTCGGTCTTTCCGCTGGCCGTCCTGGAAGCTAGCAAGCAGTCCTCACCCGACATTATGATGGGAATTGCTTTCTCCTGTATCGGCGTGAATCGGCCGAACTGAGAGAAAAAGGTTTCCCAGGTGTACTTCAGCGCTCTCTTTATTCTCAGCAGTTCTTCACGCGAAAGCACTATCGATCTCCTTCGTCATCGCGTCGAAGTGGTAGTCAGGGTAAGAGTATATTAAGTCGAATACCTCAGTAGAGAGGCGAACGAGCTGTCGAAGGTTGATTAGGCCGGATTCATAATGGCGGACAAGCGCGCTTCCGACGTGCACAAAATCCTCTTTTCTATCGTAGGCGTACGCCCTGCGATGGAACACATATATCTGAGCCATGAGTCGTTCGATCTCACCCTCTGAAAGTTTATTCTCAAGTCGTATTATTCTTACGTCATCGAGCCATTGGGCAAGGCTTAACAATATCGGTGCGGAAGTCGTTACTGCGAACATGAAGACGAGGGAACTTTCGTCGGCGTATCGAAACGGATATGGAATTTGACTGCCGTGCGCTAAACCGCAGCCGAACCCATGCACGGTGCTGCAAGCTCTAATCTTTGATTGGTTGGAATCGAGCGCCGCATATATCATTCCTTTGAAAAACGTTTCCGCGTAGAGCCGATTGTAGGTCAATGAGTTGTAGTGTTCTGCCTCATCCAAGAGGACTACAAGCCCAGCATAACCAGCTTGCTTTGCAAGCCACCCTATACCGGTTAACAGATAACAGAACTGATCTGCGGCACTCATCGTGCTGCAAATTCGCGTAAAAGAACCCTCGGCGACCGCTTTAACCTGAGCCACGAATGTTTTCTCCCCGGCGATCCACCTGAGGACGACGTCAGCGCTCAAAGAGTCTTGTCTCTTTTGACAGCGCTCGTACAAAATGAGGGCATCAGCAAGTGAGCACCGCTCGTGCAGGCGAACCATTCTCTTGATCACGGAGGAAACTTGGCCCGATTCAATTAGCTCATCAAACAATGGACCGAGCGAGCCGCCATCCGTCCGGCTCGGGTACCGCAAGGAGCAAATGAGTTCGTTATAAATCCGGTTGGGTTTGTTTGGGGGGACTTCAAACCCATCGAGGCTAGCTCTTGCTACGAGATAATTTCGTTTGAGTGACTCTGCGGATGTCCATTCGAAAAGGTGACTCTTTCCGGCTCCATATTCTCCAACGATGGCGCGCACCTCTCCGCCATGCAACACCGCAGCCTCCAAGGCAGTCTCAATTGACTGTCTCTCACTTTGAAAACCGACCGTCAGCTCACTCACCTTTGCTTGGGGAACAACGCCGAGACGTAAGGCTTCGATACTCTGCCTCGCGAGAAAGTTGTCGTCTCCAAGCGGTTGTAGAGAGGTGGAGGAGCGCGTGTAGGCCCGCCGGCGGGCCCCCGATCGTCCGTCGTCCGTTCGCGTTGTAGTGGAAGATTGCGGTGACTGTTTGGCGCTTGAGGAATACGCCACGTGCTCGGTTGGAGTGGGTTGCGGGGATGAAAAGATGTCGCTTATCTGACCTGACGGTCGCAGTTCCGTTACTGGGCAAAACAAGACGACTCCGGTGTGAAACGCGACTCTTGCCTCGAGCCCCGCCTTTCGCAGCTCGTTCACCTTGCCAGTCCCGTAGGCGCTGTGCGTAACCCAGTCACCAGGCTTCACGGATTAGTACTCCTTCGACCGGGCAGGTCCGCTGGAGGCTGATGAACTACCCTCAATCTCTTCGTGCACCTTACGGATTTCCGAAATTACGCTTTCTTCGCCATAAGGTCGTTCGCCATCCGCTCTTTGTTCATTAAGGAAATTAACCCACGCCTTTACGAATTCTCGTCGGGCGTGATCAGAAAGCAATGCCGCGCATTGTTCGGAGAGCATGGCAATGTTCTTTGATTGCAAGCTAGCAGTGAAGTGCGGTTCGTACGCGATTTCATAAATGGCCAACAGACGGGCGCCGATCTGTCTGAGAAGTTCCACGCCGGGCAGGTCTAGATCTTCTAAACTGATAATAGTACTGAACGGATTCTTCCGGGAGAAGACATCCGCTCTCTTGCCGACACGTTGACTGAGTGCTGGATACTTAGGAGCAATATCGGTAACAAAGCGGGGAGGCACAGCGTAAACAAAAAGTGTACCGGGCAGCTTCCCGTCGGCGCACCTGTCGATTACTTCCCTTAGATTATCGCAGGCTATCTTCTCCTGCTTCGATGATCCAATGCTAACCATTCTCTCGCCTTCATCAAACAACAGGACGGTACCGGAGTGACCGAGTTCGTGAATCATCTGACAAAGCGAGCGCAGCATTCGAAATGCGTTCGATTTGTCCATCTTCTCATTTACGTTGAATGCTTGCGTTTGTCTCGCTGTGATCGGTTCGCCAATTAGGTAAGAGCCCAAGAGGGCGCGCTGAGCCTTGTCCCCTCGCGCGAGCGCGTTTAAGAACGCATGGACTGCGTATTGAAAAGATCTGCTCTCGACTCTTGCTTGGAGTATGCTATCCAGCCATCCCTGCAAGCGCGGATCAATTTCTCCGCCCTCGAACGGAACAGCTACCCCGAGCTTCAAGCAGGTCTGGTTGAAGTGATTCTCAAGGAATACGTCCAGACCCGTATCATCTTCAATTGTTACATCCTCAGTGTGCCATATGATGTTTCTCGCTACTGACTGGTATACAGCAAGCTGATTATCGTAAGGGCATTCTTTGGGGCTGAGATCTGTGCGGCTAACGACAAAACCGGATCGCCACGCGAGATCTCTCACGCAGAGCAGGAAGTGAGATTTACCTGCCCCATAATCACCAACTACCAGCTTGAAGGAACCACCGCCGTCCTTGAGGAAGTCTTGAAAATAGTAATCTTCAAGGGTTCGAAGCAGAGACGAGTTGCCGACATTGTAGTGTGAGATCCCTTTGCTGGGGGGAAGTCCAGACTCGCCTATCATTCGCACAATGTGCCTTGCATCACGCTGCGTTAAGACAGGAGTCTCGGTGTTTATCTCTCGTGTCATTGCCTACTCCTTCGTCCAATACATGTCCATGAGATATTGCCCGTCATCCGCGCCATCTGGTGCCCAGATCGTGCGAAGGTCATCGCCGGTCGCATCAATAGTTGCGATACCAAACTGCAAGCGATGGCTCCTGTGATTCAGTAGCTTGCTCTTGCGAAGCTGAAGGATGTCGTAAACGAAATAAGCTCGTGGGTACTCGGAAAAGGTGCTTTTTGAGGGCGCTCGCCTAAATGCCGCTGATTGTCTGAGCCAGACAAGCTCACGATAGCAGTCAACTATGTTGACTCGATCGCCTGTCTGACCAGCCGATTGGAGCAATACCCGGCGATAGGCTTCAAACAAGCGATCTAGCATCTCCTTTTGATTTACCTTTCGTCCCACAAGAGACTTCTTGGCCTTGGCAAATGCCGCGACTACTCCAGCGGTCTCCATCGCTATTGCTTTGGCGTTGAGTGTCTCGTGCCCGTATTTCAGGTCAACCTTGGCCCTCGATGCGTCAACATCAATTGTAATCGGCTCAGCATAGAACCTAGGCGGATCGCCCTTTAGTGCAATGCCTTCTGCGTCGAAAGCCGCCCGGAGATCCTTTGCGAATAAGAAGGAGGCCTTTTCGAGCTCGCTCTTACCCATCTCATCGAGATCGCCAGTTATTTCTTCGTACTCACCAACCTCGGGCAGCCCCGACATGCTTTTTTTCAGAGCCGCCACGGCGTTGCTTAGGGCCACGGCATTCTTCGAAGGATCTTTAAGAGCCTTGATTATCGATTCAGCCGCTTTCAGGGCCGCGGCATACCCGCGGGCTCTAGAAGAAATCTGCGTCTTGAGTTCTAGGAGGCGCGCATCGAGTTCGGTATTAGACATTTCGTTCTTCAGTCCTGATCACAAGAATTCGGGCTCAAAGCGCACTCATAACAACGAGCACTTTGCCCGGCCAGAATCTACAGCGTAGCGATAATCTAGTTCAAGCCAAGCATCAATGAGTGGAGACGCGCCTCGGCTGAAAGTAGTTCGTCCTTCCTCCACGGCAACAGGCTCCTTGGCGGATCGATACGGAACCTTGAACAAGGAAACCGAGCCCGATGTTACATCTTTGCTGCCGGGTGATCAAGTTAACCAAGCGTTCGCAGCGCACCGTTGGGGTTAAGAATGGGACTCAGCGATGCAGGGCTGAGCATCAATACCTGGAACGTCGACAAGGGGACCAACAATACCCAGTTCATCTTAGCGTTGATCTCCGAAGCCTGAACCCTGCACAGTTCATGTTCACCTTCCCTCGCACCAAACTGATCGCGGAGGTTCGGCTAATAATGAAGTGTCATTTGCTGCTCTTGTGAACCAGCTACCAATGCCTTCGAAGGTTCCGACGCGTTGATAGTTTCAAACGCTCGCCGAGCCTCTTCTTCCAACTGCGATTGATGACTCACTAACGCACCGACAGCGGCCTCGGACGAAGACATAGGACCCAACGAAGCGACGAACTGGCTTATCACCGTTATGCGGCAATCGTTCATTGACAGATCCAAGCCGATGGCTCTAAGCCGAGACAGCTTTTCAATCGCTCGTCTGGCCGCCACGCCCGCGCATTCAGACATCTCACCAGGGATACGTGAATCCTGCTCGCTTGGCCGGCACACCAACACGATGTCTAGTTGAATCGGCTCCTTGGCCTGCGATTTGGGGGCCGCGACAGACATCTCTGCTTTGACCGGATGCGCATTGACAACAGAAAACCTTGCCCCGAAGACCGCCTCCACCAATGATGTCCAGCCCTCTGGCCGGGAATGATGATAAGTAAAAATCAAGAGGCCGTTGGGTCGAAGCACGCGGCGGCATTCCTTAAGAACCGCTCCAAGCTTCGCGGCAAATTTGTGCGCCTCGGTGTCCTGCACCTCTTCCTTCTGTCGTGTCGTTGAGCCGTTGTTGATGAAGCCTCGGGGGTGCAGAGTCTGCCAGGAGTAAAAGAAGTCAGCTAACTCTGAGTAGTGTACGTTGTCAAAAAACGGCGGATCTGTGATTACCAGATCTATGCTCTCGTCAGGCAGGCCCGTCTTGTCAGAACTTCCACAAGATAGATAGATTCCGCGGTCGTCGACGTTCAGTTCCCTAGGCCACGACGTGCTTACTGACCCTGAAAAAGGCGGACTGGCGAAGTGGCTCTTCGCGGACCGGTCTACGTTTACTTCGAACGGTGAGTCGCGGTAGTCCAGCGCGCGCAGCAGCCGCGTCTTGAATAGGTTCGAAAATGAACCGGAACTCTTGGGCGTTCCCCACACATTCGCTTCTATCGGCGTGCGTTCCGGCTTGAGAATGTGGTGAGCGAACATATGCCTTACGGCGCCGGTGCCTTCGCCTTTGTAGGATGCGAAGACATTGTTGAATTCCAACACGCCGGAGAAAAGCAGGAGAAGCGCGTCACGGCTTGAGCCATCGTTCAAACTTGCGATGGCTTCGTGAAGCCATCCCAGAGCGAGAAGCTGCCGTGCATTGAAGAAGTCACGCCACTCTCGATAGTTGTAGTTGATAGCTTGGCGCGTGTTGTATCCATCGTTGAGGGACCCCTGAGGTAACCGTATCGCACCGCTGTTTAGCTCATGTTGGAGCAGCGCGGAACACTTTTCATAGGATTCGATGTCCGTCGAGTTCGTTGAGAGGTAGTGTTTCCGACCGTCGGCCTTCAGTAAAAGTTTTGCATAGAGCCGATGGATGGGAGGACGCCCAGTAGAACGCGCAGCCTTGGCGACCGAAAACGAACGACCGCAAGCCTGGCACGTGGCTTTGGTTCCATTCGCGGCGCCGACGTGCGGGTTGAAGCTCAGGCCGCAAGTACGACATTCCGAGTGGTCATCGCCGTTCATCGCCGCGAAGATATCACCACAACCAGGGCAGCAGACCTGAACTTCGGGCTTGCGGTCGGGGTAAGCATTCCTCGCTATCACCCGAGAAGAAAACAGGTCGACGGCGGCGGCGCAATGGAGACAAGGCACTTGTTTGACCCAGAAGAAATAGAGCACCTCACAGAGCTGTCCGGTTTCGTCTTCTGACGTGTAGAGTTCACGAATGCGTTTTCCGATTGTAGCAGCGACATCCGAATAAGCTGCCAAGAGATTGCTCCGGTCGAGCGGCCCTAGAGCAACGCGCACGCTTTCGCAAGCGACAGGGTTTATGTCGCGTCCTAACGCGACGCAGCCAAGCTTGTGCGCCTCTCCCACAGTCGTGCCGCTTCCCATAAAGGGATCGAATATCGATACAGCGCGAAAATCATGCTTGGAATAGAATGCCTCCCTCAAGTTCCCTTCCTCCGGCAGGAGCGCTCCAAGGATGATGCCTCTGAAGATGGATCCGAGCCTATTCGCCCACCACTTATGAACGTGGTAGATAGGACGGTACACTTCCTTTCTCCAACTTTCGCGCTCGGCCAGCACCGAAAGGAACTCGAACTGGAACGCGTCGGTTTCAATAAGGCGAGACATGCGGTCCTCGCTGGTCTCATCTTTCCTTGTCGACATCATCATGACTTTCGACGGGTACGGTCGGATTGCTAACGCATCAACAACAACGAGGACATCGGCAGCGACACTATTCTCGGGTCGTCCGACGCAACTTCGTCGGTCAGCGTCACCAGCACCCCAAATGGCGCATTGTAGTGGGCCTTCTCGATGAACGCTCGCAAGCCCCGCGTGTCGTTGTAGTCGATTCGCCGCCGGTATTTCACCTCGACAGGGATTCTCTGCACGCCGACCGTCAAAACAAAGTCGACCTCCGGCTCCGCATCTCTCTGCGGAAAGTGTGCGACGCCAAGATTGATGATGGACCGGAAGAAGTAGCCGACAACGCTCTCGGCTATATGACCCGCGATATCAGAGAGGTGAGAGTGCTCAGCCAATGCTTCGGGCGTTAGCGGGACAACTTCCTGTAGCCAAGCCGCACGCAACGCATGGTCGCATATGCACAGCTTGAAGGCCCCGCGCCTTTTCTTCAGCCTCAGCTCCATCGGTTCAATGAGCCTCAACAACAGAGTGCCGTCCAGAAACTCGAGATACGTCAACACCCGTTGCCAGCCGACGTCAGTTCGCATCGCGCGTTTGATCTCATCGAGATACAGCGGCTGCGACGGTGACTGCCCGGCGTAACGGCAAGCAAGCCTGAACGTCTCTTCCAGCAGGTGCTCATCACGCCGCTTTCCTCGGGGCCCCATTCTGAGGTCGTGCTGAATTGCTCGGCGGATCACTGTCTCGTTCAGCAGATCGGCCAGTCGTTCCCAGGGCTCGTCCGCCTGAGCCTGAGCTATCGGATACGCGCCGCGCTGCGAGAATGCATCGAAAGCCTGGTCGCGAACCTTTTTGTGATTCTCCCCGTGCGCTCGCAACTCGAGCCAGAATTCTTTCTCCTTGAGAGGCGCAAGTCCGTTCTCGGGCAGCAGCGGCGCGAGGGAACCGAATCCTCTAAACTCAGCTACCTCGCGTAACAGAAGCGGCCCCATCTCGATCGTGGAGATTCGTCCCGCCAAACTGTCACGGCCCGCCTCGATCCTCAACGCCGAGCTGCCGGTAACCACTACACGAACGGGACTCATATCGACAAGGTGTTTCAATTGCGGCGCCCACGCGTCGAGGTTCTGAATCTCGTCAAAGAAAATGTAGGCCTGCCGTCCCTCCCATGCTGCCTTGTTGAATGAAGCCCCAAGCACCTCAGCTTCGAACCAGTCGCAGAGATCAAGAATCGGCTGAGAGAGAGTTCTCAGGGCCGCGAGCTCATCGAACTGCACCCGGAATATTCGTTCAGGCAAGACTCCTTCATCAAGCAGCGCGTGTATAACCTGGTTCACCAGAGTTGTCTTGCCGATCTGACGCGGACCACGTAGGACCGTCGCAGGAGTGAGCCCCGACTTCACTCCGCGAAGCACTGGTTCGAACGCCCATCGGCGAATCGGCGGTAAGCCAAACATACGGTCGCCCCGCCACCACGGGTTATCACGCCGGAGTGTGGCTTCCACGTCTTGCAGCACGCTTGAGGAAAGGGATTGCAGGCTCAAATCAAATCGTCTCCACCTCGCACTGCGGCAGCTTAGCACTCCCGCCGTGCCAGCAGATACTGCCGTGCTTATCGCTAAGGAAAGGGATGCGTCGCAGCGGCAAAATCTATCACCTCGGTCGGCGACGCTTCAATCGGATTTGAGCGCCGCGAACTCGGCCTCGCTCTTTTGGAGCGGCAGCCGCACTGTGAACGTCGAGCCTCGACCTTCCCGGCTGTCGGCTTCTATCGAGCCGCCGTGCGCATCGACGATCCACTTTGATATCGCCAGCCCCAACCCAAATCCCGTCACGCGTGAGTCTCGAGGATCGGTTTGCCGATAGAATCTTTCGAAGATGTGAGGCAACGCCGCGGCGGGGATGCCTCGGCCAGTGTCAGTCACTTCGATCACCGCGCAGGAATCTTTCACCGAGAGCGCAAGCCGCGCGCTTCCTCCCGCCGGCGTGTATTTGATTGCGTTATCCAGCAGGTTGACCAGCAGTTGCTTGAGCCGCTTCTGGTCGCCTTCAACCACGACCGGCGATATCGGCGCGTCGTAGGTCAGCGCGACGCCTGCGGAATCAGCCAGCGGCGCGATGTAAGCGCGAGCTTCGGAAGCAAGCTGGTCGAGTGGCACCTGCTCGAGCTCGAGCACCGATTCGTCCGCGTCCGAGCGCGCGAGCGTCAGCAGGTCTTCGGTGAGCTTGGTGAGGCGCGCGATTTCTTCCAGGCTCGACTGGAGAACCCGCTGATACTCCTCGGGCGTGCGCTCGCGGCGAAGGGCTACCTCTATGTCGCCACGAAGTATGGCAAGCGGAGTTTTGATCTCGTGAGAAGCATCCGCGGTGAAACGGCGTTCGCGTTCGAAGGCTTGTTCGAGCCGGCTGATCATCTGGTTGAAGGTTGCGGCCAGCCGGCCGATCTCGTCTTGAGACTTATGCTCCTCGACGCGTTCGCTCAGGTTGCCCCGGCCGATGCGCTCGGCTGCGCGCGTCAGCCGATCAACCGGGCTCAACGCTCTGCTGGCGAGCCACAGGCCGCCGAGGCTTGCGAGCAGAAGCGCGACCGGGTTCGCGATGGCTAGCAGAAGGATCAGTTGCTTCTGCGCGCGTTGAACGTCCCTGAGTGATTGTCCCTCGACAACGAAGAACATCTCGCCGTCCTCATCGCGCGCCGGCCAGGTGATTATGCGGACGTGCTCAGTCGCGGAGAGCGAGACTTCGTCGAACTGCGGTTTCCATTCCATCGCCGCGCGTTCAAGCGAGGGCTTGATCACCGGCACCTCGTGCCCCTCCGAGTCGGGTAGATGATCGGCGACTTTGCCGTCTCTATTAACCACCGAGAGAAACCGCGGCGCGAGTATCAACACGCCAGGTTGGCTGGCTTCTTCGTTTGCAGACGGGTGACCGACGGCGAAGGCGAAGCGCTCGGCGTGATTTCTCAGCGACGCATCGATCGTGTTTATTAGCCCACGCGAGAAATATAGATAGATCGCGACGGCGAATGCCGCCAGCACTAAAGCGGCGAGGCCAAAATACCAGAGCGTGAGTTTTGCGCGAATTGAGAGCACTTGAAACGTTCTTTACCGAGCAGCACGATGACTCTTTCCCAAGCGGTGACGGCGCACAATATTAACGGCGTGCTCTTCAGCGTGGCCGCTGCGCTGCGCATCACGCCGAATCTCTTCATCGAGCTTTTGATCTTCCCAGACCGCAAGGCGCTGCCGCATGTAATCTTCTAGCAATCGGACAGGGTTGCGCCGCCGCTTACGGGCCGCCATTTGAAACTCCTCCCAGAGCGAGGAGATCGAGAGAAAGCCTTTTCCCATGCCAAACGAATTGTATCAGAGGAGTTGTTATCAATTCGCCTGAGACGACGCCCGAAACGATGAAGAGTTCGTAGTACGGCCTTTAGGCGGAAGTTTGTAGTTCAGAGTTCAAGCTTCAGCTTGCGTGATTCTTTCGGTTAAAGCCCGGGAATCAAGCTGAACCTTGAACTCTGAACTACAAACTTCCGCCTAAAGGCCGTACTACGAACTCTGTCTAAGGAGATCGGAAAGTTTGGTGCGGATGAGAGGACTTGAACCTCCACAGGATTGCTCCCACAGCGTCCTGAGCGCTGCGCGTCTGCCATTCCGCCACATCCGCAGGATCGGCGATTGTTATTCCAACGAAGCAAAAATATAC
>JBGQGO010000014.1:0-23424 GCA_041497455.1 Blastocatellia bacterium
CCTGCTCTTTTGATTAACTCTCTTCTTGATAATCTGACCCTGCCGGTCTCCGGCGCAATCTTTTCCTGAAGCAAACGGGACTTGCCGAGTTGATCGACGGCTAGCCAGACTACTTCTTCATCAACCGGCGTTTTCAATGCGGTTTCGAGTTGTTGGACTAGCTGCGGGACGCTAGTCTTTCCATCGCAGCGTTCCCAGACAAGCGCGGCGGTTTTGTTAAGACAATGGGCTTTGTGCCGGTCCAGATCGTACACCAGGACCTCCCCTGACAACTCGTGGACAATCAAACCCTCTTTTCGCGCTTCAGGTGCTAAATGTTCTCTCTTCATAAGGTCTCCAATGTCTCGTAACAGCGTTCAACTGCCGGTGCTAAGTCTTGCCGTCGACTAAACGGCAAGCAAGCAATTCAAACGGCGCTCGTCCGCACATCACCTGAGCTTCATGCTAGGATCGCCAAATAGAGTGTAGGTGCGGCGAACATCAGCATCATTCACGGATGCCTTTGCTCTGTTGGCCATCTCGCCAACAGTCAAAGAGTCGCTGCTAAAGAGGAGTTGGAACATCTGTCTGGCCATCACAGCTTGGGGCCCTGATTCAATGAAGCCGCTCGATGCCAAGACTGCCACTGCTCCTCCATGCTCCGCCTTCATCAAGCTCTCTGCCAGGCTGTCAGAGACGGGGTCCTGGAAATAACCGTTCAGGCAGGTGACCGCCATAAAAAACGGCAATGGCTGGCTGTTGGTCAAGCTCCTGGCATCGGCAGGTGTGAGAATGCCTCCCCTCCACATCTCGACCGATCCATGTCCCACGTAGCTGACTATCTTCTCTCCACGGTTGATGTTGTCTATCAGGCTGCTCTTTAAGGCAGCAATGTCCATCTGGCTTCTACGGATTTCATCCACTCTCACTCCCGAAGGAACAAGGCTTCTCAACTCTGCGCTCGTGCCTTCGAAATCGTATCCGGTATCACTATCGCTAACCAGCAGCACCCCGCCCGACTTGGATGTCTGATCGAAGCCGACGATCTTGGCTATCATCGTCTCTGCTTCCTGAGCGCTCCGAACGGGCAGCCTGCCGATCGCCATCTGGGGCAATCCATCCCCGGCGAAATCCGCGAACCAGCCATCTGACGCAGTCTCGTTGTAATGAGTAGCAATCATCTTGGTGGGCACAAAGTCGAAGTCTCCCTTGCCCAAAAAGTTGCGAGGATCGTTCGTCGCATCGCCCACAAGCAGCACAAAGCGAGGAGCTTTCTGCCAACTCGTCTTCGCGTAAGAAAGAAAGTCCCTTATCGCCTCCGGAGTCTTATTGCCGAAGCTGAACTCATCGTAAATATCTTCCACGCCGGCAACTGCTACCGTGAGTCCCTGGCTTTGGCGAAGCGCCGCCAGCGGCTTGACGCTGTCGAGGAAATTGCGATGGGCGATGATCACCAGATCTGCTGTGTTGTCCGGGTCCCGCCAACTGGAAGCTTGATTGGCTGCGATAGCCGAAGGCCGCTTGGCCTGAGCATCTACAAAGGCGAGCAGAGTTCGTTCCCCGCCCTTGGGCACGCCTACTGTGATCGCGTAGGCTGCTCCTTGCTGCTGGACCTTTCCGGTTACTTCTCTTGCTTCACTTGGATCGGTTACGTCTACGACGCGAATAGCAGCACTTGTGAATCCGTCAATCGTGACTTTCTGCTTCGGCGATGCTGTGAACCGCAGAGCGTCACCGTCAGCGCTGTAGGTGTGCTGATAAGTTATGCGAATCGCATCTACAACGCTGATGTCCAGGTCGCCGCCTTCAGCCATCAGGGTTACCTTATTGTCGCCCTGTTTGAGCCAGGTGTGGGGCACCGAGAAAGTGGTCCTGCCCTGACCCTGTCCATCAAAGTTGATCTCTCCGAGTATATCGTCATTAAGCAGCACCCTCACTTTGTGCGGTTGAAGGGTTACTCCTTGAAGAGAAATATCTATCTTGGCCGGTTCAGACTTGCTGGCTGAATTGACGTGAGGAAGGCTCAGCGTCTGATCTACCGGGTCTCTGACTATGACCGCTCCAAAGTAGTTTTCGTTCTTAAGCGACGGGATGAAGAGCGTGCGATCTTTTCTTTCGACCGTGTAAGCGAAGCTTGAGTCTGCGTCGCGGTTGCCTTTCGCTTTGCCTTGGCTGATACGCTGACCTGCTTGCGAGCCTGCAACGAGCCAGTAGGCTCGGGTGTCAGTGGAAAAAGTATCCAGGCCTAACCCGTAAAACTCTACGGCATCGCCCGCATCGAGACGTCCGTCGTCCTCACCTTGAACAAGAATAGCTTGCTGCTGTCCATCAACTACCAATTGCAGGTTGCGAGGGTCGGTTTTTCGGCCAAGTCCGGCTGCCAGGAGGTCTTGCCCAGACAGCCGATACCAGCCTTCCTGTTTGACGGATAGCTTCAAAGCAGGCTGAGAGGCGACCTGCGATTGAATACCGATCAGCGCAGGCGTGATCGCGGCTGGTGTCGCCCTTCGCTCTACCGGGTTTGAAAAAGATGAGCTACTCCGCGAGAGGCTGCTCAATAACATCGAGCCGCCACCCCTGCCCGGCGGCGGACTTGGGTCAAGTGAACGCCCAGCGAGAATGGGCCCGTGCCATTTGCTCTGACCGTTAAGGTCTATCTCTTCCAGCCAGTACTGCGCTTTGCCTTTGCGTTGGGGAGTATCATCCCACCAATAATATGATCTGCCGGCCGCCAGAGAGGTTCCAACGCCTGTCAGCAAAGCGGAGCCTGCGATTAACTGAGGAGTCACTCGCGTCCGTTTTCCGTTTACTTCCCGATAGACATTGAAGCCGAGATTATTGGCCTCGAAGCCGCTCTCCCATTCGAGTAATGCCCGGCCATCATAATCGCTGGCGGTGAAGGAGGTCAGATCGATTTCGGTGGGACTATTCGATACGTGCGTCGGACATAATGCGGAATCCGTGTAGTCGACGGTTATTGAGTAGTTCCCCGAACAAAATAGGTTAATGTCATTGTTTAGCACTACTATCTGTACCTGCTGATTATTGGTGAGATTGAACGAGTACACTGCCGACGTTGCATTAGCTACCGGAAAGCCTATGTCTCCCAGGAGATTCGTACAGATAGTCGCGTCGCCTGGGGTGTAGGTGGGTGAATATGCCGCGCTAAAGAGCTGGTTTCCGCAGGCAGAATTGTTAAGGGTTACCTGGAGGCACCGCGTCGCCCCAGTAGTGTTCTGAAACGAATAGAGATCATATCGTTTGAAATCAGGTGTTGATGCAGTACCGCACGACGGAGTCGGCAACGCACACGTAGTGACAACGCCGTCGCCTTGGGGGCGGCCTCCCGCGTCTGGGTCGCCCGCAGTAATCGTCCCTGTACACGTCACCGTTCCTGACACGCAGGCGGCACAAGTGCCGGTTTGAGCGAGGGTTCGCGAAGTAAGAGCTGGGAGCCCCGCCAGAACACACGCCAGCAGGAAGATCCCAATTAGTTTTGAACTCCTTTCCGAGTGAGGAGCAACACGAGACACAAGCGCCCGCAGTCGCGATCCACAAAGCACGGCAAGGCGTTGGAAGGTATTTGCATTTCGAATCGTTCTAAACTTACGAGGTGACATTTTGCACTTCCTCCTTCTGAGCGGATTCTGTGGCAGCACTTATACCATGAATTTTGCGCTACACAAAACAAAATAATTCAGGTCTCCGAACGCGAATCATCAGCCAGCCCCTTGCTGCCAAATTGCGAACCAGTTAGAGCCGTACGCGCAACGTCGAGCGGCCGTTACTGTCAAGGAAGGCCCCGCGCCGTGGCGCCAGAACAATAATGCTTGCAGGGTGTGAGGCGCCGGCCTTACACCCTGCTTCGTAAACAACCTTGCCGTGCCGCTGCTTTGCGGCCAACCTCACGGCGCAGCATACACAAGCACCAGCCGCGGTCCTAGATTTGGATTACCCGCCACGGCCGCTCCCTCTTTCGAGTAATACTTCACCTGTCCAGCCTGTGCCTCATTTTGCTTCTTTATCACCCATCCATTACCCGCTCCCGCAAGCACATCTAACCTGACGTTCCAGCTAACATCACCCATCTGGCCATTGGTGTGCAGAACCGGGGCTGCTGTCGCTGCTGCAAATGTCCCTCCATTCCATTGCGACGTGCAGTCGTCATTCTGGTTGGTGATGTTGCTATCCTTCGCACAGTTCCATGTTACTCCTTCACCCGTGCCGCGGAAGGTAGGCTGAGATCCGTTTCCTTCAGTCCAGTCTGCGAGCAGGCGATGAGCATCGACCAATCGGCCCGCCGGGCCCCAGTTATCGGAGTTATCAGTGATGTTTAGCACGAGCGTAGCAGACTGCAGTCCGACGATTGAAATCCCAGACAGGTTGAACCTGACCACAACGCGGTTATGGCCTGCGCTTTGGATTCGCAGCAAATCATTTGCGCCCTCGTTTGTGTTGTCAGCGCCATCTCTGAGGAAGCTGTCAGCATTGACTAATAAACTGCCGGAGACGGTAACGGTAAAGGTGCAATTGGCCTGGTTGTTCGATGTATCTGTCGCAGTGCAGGTGACCGTTGTCGTGCCTAGCGGGAAAGTCGAACCTGACGGCGGTGAGCAGGCTGTAAGTACGCCCGGACAGTTGTCGGTGGCTGCGGGATTGGGGTAGGTGACGGTCGCCGAGCTCTGCCCTGGAGCCGCTGTCGCACTGACATCGTCTGGGCACAGGATCGCTGGTGGCGTCGCATCTCTAGTGATTGTCACATCGTCCGTCGAATTAGGGCACGGGCTGTTAGTAATCGTCCAACGGAATACATTTGGTCCGACTCCTAATCCGGTCACGGTTGTCGTTGGTGAGCTGGGGCTGGTAATCGTGCCGGTTCCGCTCACCAGGCTCCAGGCGCCCGTACCGACTGTTGGTGTATTGCCAGCCAGAGTTGCCGTTGTGCCGCAGACGCTTTGATCGGGTCCGGCATTGGATGCCGTTGGCGGTTGATTGACTGTCACCGTGGCGCTCCCGCTAACAGTGGCCGGGCAGCCGTTCGAATCCGTGGCCGAGGCAACTGAATAGGTGGTCGTCGTTGCCGGACTAACGGTAAAGTCTATTGGACTGGAGGCTGTGAGCGTCCCGCCGCCGTTGTCCAAAGTCACCGTATACGGGGCCACTCCGCCGCTGAGAGTGACCGTCACCGTAGACGGGCTGCCCGAGCAAATCGTGCCGCCGCCGCTCACCGAACCCGAAATCATTGGACACGTGCACGGAGTCAAGGTGAAGGTGAAAGGCGATGCGCAGTAGCTGTTCGATACGCGGTTCCACACCACTACGTCGAAGGATTGCCCGTTGGCTACCGTGAAAGAGTACGTCGTGACAGCGTTGGTGCCGTCGCCCAGATCCCCCAAGAAGTTGGTGCAGACGTTACTCGAATCGAAGCTCGGCGAGTACGCCGCGCTGAACAGGTTATTTGTCCCAGTGTTGCACGCATTGTCAAAGGACACCGTGAAGCACTGCGAAGAGCCCGAATTGTTGGCGAATGAATACGTCAAGTAGTTGAACGTTCCGGAGATCGAGCCGGGGCACGCCTCGTTTGCGCACGTACTTGCGACCCCATCCGTGATTGGGCGAGTAGTCGCCGGAGTCCCGTGCCCGATTCGCTGGCCCGCGCATGAAATCGAGCCGCTTGCGCAGGTGGTGCATGGAACTGCTGCCGCCGGCGTTATGTTAAAGAAGCTGCTCATTGCAGGAATCAACCCGCTGCTTGATGCGGTCAACTGCTTGTTGTTCCCGACGACGTCGACCTGCAAATCGTTGAACGTCGCCAACCCGGTCGCGTCTGTCAATTGAGTCGTTGTGCCCAGTAACGTGCCCGTCCCGCTGGTCAGCGCTAATGTGATCGAGATGTTTGCATCGGCCACATTGCTGTTGCTGTTATCTTGAAGCTGCACGGTTACCGGCGGCGTTATTGTCTGGTCCACAATCGTATTGGTCGGCTGTTGCACGAACACGACTTTGGTTGCGGCGGTGGGTGGAGGCAGCGCCGCACAGGGCGTGAGCGTCAAGGTGAACGGCGATGGGCAAAAGCTTCCGCTGTTGCGGTTCCACACCACGATATCGAAGTTCTGGCCGCTTGGAACAGTGAACGAGTACGAGGTCGTTGTATCCGTGGCAAAGCCCAGGTCGCCCAGGAAGTTGGTACAGACGTTACCCGGATTGAAGATGGGCGAATATGCGGCGCTGAACAGGCTGGTCGCCGCAGTGTTGCAGGCATTGTCAAAGCTAACGGTATAACACACAGGAGAGGCCGTATTGTTCCTGTAGGTATAGGTTAGGTAATTGAAAGTCCCGGAGGATGACCCCGAGCAGGCCTCGTTAGCGCACGTGCTCGGCGTTCCATCCACGAGCTTGCGCGCAGTAGCCGGAGTGCCGTGCCCGACGATCTGACCCGAGCATGAGATTGATCCCGATGCGCAGGTGTTGCAGGGAACCGGAGTGCTAGGAGTGATGTTGAAAGAGTTGCTTGTAGCGGGAGTCAACGAACCGCTAGACGCGGTCAACTGTTTAGCGCCGGTCACGTTGAAATGGAGGTCGTTGAATGTAGCCAGCCCGGACGCGTTCGTCATCTGGGTCGTCGTGCCGAGTAGCGTGCCGGTCCCGCTTGTAAGCGTCATTGTGATCGGAATGTTTGGATCGGTCACATTGTTGCTGCTGTTGTCCTGTAACTGTACTGTCACAGCCGGCGTGATGTTCTGCTCCACTACCGTATCCGTCGGTTGCTGAGTGAAAACGACCTTGGTTGCCGTCGTCGGGGGAGGTCCACCGCCCACGGTGGCGCACGGTGTCAATGTTACGGTGTAGTTGCCCCCTGAGCAGACCTGATTGGTGTTGCGGTTCATGACCACTACTTCAAAGGACTGTCCATTCGCCGCGTTGAACGAATATGAAAGGCTCGAGCCGACATTCACCGGAAAGCCTATATCGGCTAAATAGGAGGAGCTACAGGCAACCCCCGGAGTGAAGCTCGGCGAGTATGTCGCGCTGAAGAGGGCGACAGCGCAGCCAACGGTGTTGTCGAGAGTGACGGTGTAGCACTCGGTGAAACCGCTGGTGTTTGTAAACGCATATGAGTCGTACCTGAATGTTCCGGAGGCGGTTGGCGTCGGGCACGAGGTAGGCGTGGCACACGTGCTGGTGTTACCAAGGACACCCGGCCGCTGGGTGGAGATCGGGTCGGTAGCATCGATCGTCCCTGTACACGAAATTGATCCTCCCGAGCACGTGCCACAAGTCCCGGGTGTAAACGGAGTGGCGATCGGATTCATACCCTTTGACTTGAAAGAGCCGGATGCCACGGAAAGTCCCGAAACCATCAGCGCGAAACAAGCGGTGAGGCAGAGAATAAGCACTACTGAATGTCGAAATTGGAATCTGGGAACAAAGTAAATCATGATCTGCTCCTTTTCAGCGGTAGGCTGATTTCTATAGGTCGGTTGTACTCAGGCTGGCAAGAAGTCGTGCGGGTGGGCACTGGCTTGCGTACTCCAGCCTCTCGATTTCGGGGAGGGTGATATGCGCCTTACAAGGGCTCCTCACCCCGTCTTTAAGCGATTTCAGATAAAGAGCAAGAACCAACACCATTGCAACCGGTGATCGGGCCGGGACAGAATGGTGTTGGTCGGAACCCGGTGGCTCTTGCAAGTGACTCAGTTTCTGCTCGGGAAAATTCCCTCGAGAGATATGCAGAAGTTTAGAGCCAATAGCGGTTGAATGTCACTGAACGGCTGATTGCCTCCTGTCAGCGTCGTATTACCTCCGGCCATCTGAACATTTGCTGCGGCCGTGCTGTATATCGCATCGCCCCCCGAATTTGCGAGCGTTGCATTTGCGGCCGGCACGGGCGTTGTGCCATCGAGACTGGTCGCCGGGATTGTGTACGCGTGAAGATGAGACGCCAACTGGTTCTGAGTCAGCGTCACATTCTCAGTCCCAGTGACTTCCCCGAGGTCATACGCAGACAGCCCCGGCCCCGTGCCGAAATGAAGCGGCAAGCGGCTCTGCAAGTTTGGCAGCGCGAACGTCGTCTGGCCGTCGCCCCCGTACGTGGTGCCGAGAAGTGAAAAGAGCGCTGTGTTCTGGGCTATCGAAAGCAACTGGCCGTTGCAGAACGCCCACCCACGCGGCGCGAAGGTGAAACCGAAGGTTGCAATCATCCCCAGGAATGGTTCTGACATGGACTATGTTCTCCTTTGCAGCTTGCGATAGGTTTGCACGCAAGGTGTTGATCTTAACCTGATGGCTCTGACAACGGTTCTCAGTTTCTGCTTGGGAATATTCCCTGAAGAGCTATGCAGAAGTTCAGAGCCAATATCGGTTGAATGATAGGGGTCGGCTGACTGCCTCCGGTCGGCGTGGTATTACCCCCGGCCATCTGAACATTTGCTGCGGCCGTGCTGTATATCGCAGCGCCCCCCGAATTTGCGAGCCTTGTATTTGCGGCTGGCACGGGCGTAGTGCCATCGAGACTGGTCGCCGGGATTGTGTATCCGTGAAGATGAGCCGGCATCTGGTTCTGCGTCAGCGTCACACTCTCAGTGCCCGTGACTTCCCCGAGGGCATACGAAGACAGCCCCGCTCCCTGGCCAAAGTGAAGCGGAACTCGGCTCTGTAAGTTAGGCAGGGCGAAGGTGGTCTGGCCGTTGCCCCCGTACGTGGTGCCGAGTAGCGAAAAAAGCGCTGTGTTCTGGGCTATCGAGAGGACCTGACCGTTGCAGAACGCCCACCCACGCGGCGCGAAGTTGAAACCGTAGATGCATATTTGACCAATAAATGGTTCTGACATGTACTGTGTTCTCCTTTACTTGGCTACCCGCCGACTCTGGTTCGACGAGCGAGTGAAACTACGGCGACCCTCTCCGACAACAATGCTAATTCCAGGTTGAGGATCAAGGATCTCATACTTCCCGTATCAGGGCGGCCTTTTTGAAACAGATATCGACACCGAGCCGGTATCGCTGCTTACGATCGCGGGCGATTTTATCCTTGCGGCGTTGCCAAGTCAAGCGAATTAGCGAACATTACAAAAAAAATTGACTTTAGAATTCCGACGAAAACTGCAGGACTGGGATCGAATGTAATCTCAACTCTTTAAAGGAGAAGATTCACCTGATAGCACCGGGAGTTTCTAAGAGCGGGGACCAGGGCTAGCCTTTTTCGCCGTCATCAAGACCGTGCCGGCGATTCCAGGAGGTAGTGGGTGCCAATGTCCGCTACGGGTGAGAAACCCAGACGCTCAAATAGTCGAATGGCAGGGTTGAACCGTTCCACATAGACCCGGACGCACTTCTGAGCGTCGGTTGCTTGCTTGAGCAGGTCGGTTATTAGCCGAGTACCGAGGCCCTTGTTACGATGCTCCGGCGCCAGCGCCACGTCGAGGATTCGAATTTCCTGATCGCTTGTAGCTAAGTGAAGATGCCCGATTGGAAGGTCCCCTAGAAGGATTACACGATGGTCGCAATCGGGAAAGCGTCTCTTATAGTCCTGCTGTTGGGCGGTAAACTGCATCTTCAGAAAGCTCTCTCGTTGATTCTCGTCCAGGGTCAAAGGGGCGAGTTCCTCAGCGCGCGTGCTCGCGTAGACCTCAAACAGGAAGTCCTCGTCCCCTGAATGCACGGGCCGGAACGTTACAGAAGCGCCTTCCATGATATAAGTCGATAACGGAGATGCTCGAGGAGGCCGCGGACAGAAGAACTGGCGATCGCTGTTCCTCGCGGTCTCACTGGCGCAGGCGATTGAAGACCGCCTCGTAATAAAAGCCCTTATCATCCTTAGCGACGGGAACCAGCAGCAGGTCGAAAGCCCCCATCTTTTCATGTTCGATCTTGTAATTCCCCTGTCCGAAAAAAGCATCCCCGGGCCCTCGGAACAGGATTGAGAACTGTTCCTGTCTGGCTGTTTGGCGGCCAGGCGCCACTTCGGTCAGCTCGATATCCACGCGATTGGAATCCGCAACATGTACGCGAAACTTCGTGTTCAGTTGTTCTGAAAAAGCCGCTTGTGTCAAAGTCTCCGGCATACTCTCGCTCTCCTGGGTCGATTAGTTTTTGCCTTGTTGCGCTACCGATTCTGAGTCAGAAACGGACGCCCCGTCAAAAGCGGGATTCACACCGGCGCGCGCCACTCCATAAGGAAATGAGTTGGCGTCTCGCCGATTGTCCTGAAGCCGAGCCGCTCATAGAGGCGAACCGCCGGATTAAACCTTTCGACATGAATTCGGAATGGCTTGCCTGCATTTCGAGCTTCATCGAGAAGGTCATTGATCAGCATCCCGCCGATCCCGGTGTTTCGATGCTCCGGAAGCAACGCGATATCAACCCCGAGATTCTGCCCGGCCGTTCTTTGGACCATGACGCGGCCGATCGGCCGGCCCTCGAGGAGAATGATGTCGTGGTCAGCCTCAGGGTAGTCCATCTCGTACTGCCGCCGTTGGCCGATGAACTGCATCTCGAGAATCGCGGTTTGCTGAGCAGGCTCTAACCCGGCCATCCCGATATCGATCGTTCGAGTGCTGCAATAAAGCTCATACAGGAAAGCTTCGTCGTCAGCATGAACAGGACGCAAAGAAACCGGCATCGCTTCGAGCCTCCGGATTTGTCTCACGTGAAAAGGATCACCATTGTAAACGGGAATTACCCGGAAACGCCAAGCGGGTTGCAAGCAGTCAGTTTCTAGTAGCTGTCACTGTCGCAACGCCGCGCCGCAAACAATACCAGATCGCCGGCTGCGCACAACCTCCGAAACTCCTCAAATCCAGCTCCCAATAACGCTGCCTCCTGCTCGCTCAAACTCAGCAAGTGCTTTTCCTTCCTATCGCCTTCGTTAACCTCATCAGCGAGCAGAATGATGCCTCCTTCTCGAAGAAGCAGTTTCAACTCGCCGTATAGCTTTGGGATTCGAGCACTGTCACGCACTTCGTGAATTGCTTGCATCGATACAATCGCGTCGAACGGCGCCGGTAGCGATTGCCACCATCCTTCATCGAGGAAACTCCCCTGGTGAAAGACGGCTCTCTCGCCGAAATCCCTGAGCCGGGCGCCGCTGAGTTCGAGCATGTGCGGCGAGAAGTCGAACAGGTGGTAAGAGGCTACATCGCATCGACCAAGAACTCGCTCGGCTAAGAAGCCTGGACCGCTTCCGACATCAAGCACCTTAGGGTTGTGGAGGACCGCTAGCTCAGAAACGAATGCGTCGAAAAACTCGAGGCGGAATGGCCTCTTGGAATTTGCTACACTTGCCCACTCGTTGACGTAGGCCTTGTTAAAGTAGTCGTGAGGTCCGGTGTAGTCGTGCATATCAGTTTTACAAATCTAGTCCTAGTCAGCGGCGAAGTCTACGCGATCGGTGTGAGCGTGCGCGTCAGGTTTTCATGCGTACCCACCTTTCACCAGACTGTGCGAAAGGTCCGGGAATCCCCCAACTTTGGGACTGCGCCCTTACTTGGACTGCGCCGCCCTCACGTGGTTCTTTGGTTCTCGAATTAGTGGCGGCGCTTTTGCCTGGTATTGTGGACAGCTACGCCCCAGGACCAAAAGCGCCGCCACGCATTCGCCAGACAATCGAACCAGTAGAGGGCGGCGCAGTCCAAAAAAGGCTCGCGCAGCCGCGATCGGGGGCGCCGTTGATAATTCGTTCGGGCCGACTTAGAATCGCACCGGAGATTGATCGATGACCTCGAAGGGTCCTTTCAACCGAATCGTCCTCCTCGTACTCGACAGCGTTGGCATCGGAGAGATGCCCGATGCCGCCGAATACGGAGACTCGGGCGCCAACACGCTCGGGCATGCACTGGGCTCGCGCGAGGTTCACATTCCGCATTTGCGTCAGATGGGTCTGGCTAATATCACGCGCTTGCCGGTCGATCCTGTTGAAAACCCAAACGGCGTTTTTGGAAAGGCGGCAACTTCTTCGAGCGGAAAGGACACTACTACAGGTCACTGGGAAATGGGGGGCATCGTCACCGAGCGGCCGTTCCCCACTTATCCGAATGGTTTTCCGCCGCGAGTGATCGAGCCATTCGAGCGGGCGATCGGGCGCAGGGTGCTGGGGAACAAGCCGGCTTCGGGGACCGAGATCATAAAGGAGCTTGGCGAGGAGCACGTGCGAACGGGACGCCCAATTGTTTACACCTCAGCCGACAGTGTGTTTCAGATCGCCGCGCACGAGCAGGTTGTTCCGCTCGAACAGCTTTATGAGTGGTGCGAGATTGCACGCGGGCAGCTCACCGGCCAGGACGAAGTGGGCCGCGTCATCGCGCGGCCGTTCGCTGGGGAGCCCGGCAGCTTTCGCCGCACCGAAGCGCGGCAGGACTACGCGATCGATCCGCCCGAGGACACTTTGCTCGATCGAGTGAAGTCGGCGGGGCTGGCTGTGGCGGCGATCGGCAAGATCGGGTCGATCTTCTGCCACCGCGGCACGACTGCAGAGTTGAAAGCCGGCAACAACAACGCGAGCGTCGATCAAACGCTGCGGGCGCTCGAATCGGCCGGGCGCGGGTTGATCTTCACGAACCTTGTAGACTTCGATATGCTCTACGGCCATCGAAACGACGTGGAAGGCTACGCGCGGGCGCTTGAAGAATTCGACTTGCGGCTGCCGGAGATTCAAGAGGCGATGCGAGAGGACGACTTGCTGATGATAAGCGCGGATCACGGTTGCGATCCTGGAGATGTTTCGACGGATCACACGCGCGAGTACGTTCCGGTGCTCTGTTGGGGGCGGCGGGCGCGAGCGGGAGTCGATCTTGGCATTCGATCATCGCTGGCGGATATCGGTCAGACTGTAGCGGAGAACTTCGGGTTGACGCTGCGGGCCGGGCGCAGTTTTTTGCGAGAGATCTCGTAGCAGGCTGCTGAAAAAGTCGATGACACACGAGTAGACTTAGTTATGAAGCTGTGCGTTTTCCTCACACTTGTTCTCACCGTTACCTCGCAAGCGCGAACCCGCGAGTCCCTCGCATTACAGGATGCTGCCCCGCCGAATCGTGCTTCTCAAGAAAAACAGAAGGGCGATGACATCGCGCGCATGTTGGAGCGAGTCAAGAGCCGGTCTACCGCCGAGCGCCGGGAGGCCATCGATCAACTAGCCGAAGCCGGTGACCCGCGCGCGGTTGAACCGGTGATTGCTGCGTTGAAGGATCAGGAAGGGGACGTTCGAGCTTCGGCGGCGAATGCGCTCGGACAATTGGGCGACAAGCGAGCGGTCGAACCGCTGATCTCAATGCTCAATGACGAGGTGTCATTCGTGCGCGCGGCCGCAGCGAGAGTGCTGGGCCAATTGGGTGACGCAAAGGCGGTGGATCCGCTGACCACGTCCCTCAAGGATGGCAACTCGACGGTTCGCGGGGCTGCAGCGATGGGGCTCGGGTCGTTGAAAGAAGCGCGAGCTGTGCCGGCGTTGATTTTTGCGGTGAGAGACGAAGCGCCTGACGTGAGGTCAGCGGTTGCTGCGGCGTTAGGCGATCTACGCGACAAGCGAGCGATCGACCCGCTCATTCAATCGCTAAAGGATGAGTCCAAAATGGTGAAGCTGGCGGCCGCGCTTGCACTCGCTGACATCGGCGACAAGCGCGCAGTGGCGGCGATTACTGAAGCTGTGGCCAATGAGAAGGACGAAGAGGCGCGCTCGCAGATGAAAGAAGCGCTTCAGAGACTGATGGCTGCTCCGGAATAGTCCGTAGTCAGTAGTCCGTAGTCAGTAGCTACGGACTACTGACTACGGACTACTGACTATTCTTCGTGGGTGGTGTTCCGCTTGCGAAGGCTCTTTCGCGCTCGGCGCCTGGCAACCTGTGACTTCAGGCGGCGGCGCTCGCCGGGCTTTAGATAGAAGGCGTGCTTCTTAGTGTCGGTGATGATCCCTTCGCGGGCTACTTGCCGCTTGAAGCGACGGATTGCGCTTTCGATGCTCTCGTTATCGTGAACCTTTACCTGTGCCACTCAAAACCTCCGTTTTCATTTGCCGAGCGAAAAGCTTACACAACGAGCGCCGCGAGTGTCAATCTGGCAGGAAGAAGCTCCGCGAGGACGCTCATTCCTTACCTCAACGCGATTCGCGGATCGCGAGCGCGAGGCACTTCGTACCATACGCCATCGCACTGATGCAACTCTTCCCGATCAAGTTCCAATTCAACACCTCGGAGCGCATCGCGTAGCTGCTCAGGGCTTGTTGCTCCGACGATCGCCGAAGTGACGGCTCGCTGCATCAGCACCCAGGCAAGCGCGACGTGCGTGAGCGACCTTCCGCGCGCTTCAAAGAAAGCCCGCAAACGCTCGACCGCTTCGAAGCTCGCTTCATTCCAGTAGCGGTCGAGGTAGAGTTTGCCGGCTACCGCGAAGCGCGTGTTGTCTGCAGGAGGCGCGCCGCGGCGATGCTTGCCTGTCAGGAACCCTCCCGCAAGCGGGTTGTAGACGATCACGCCGACGCCCTTGTCTTCGCATAGTGGGAACAACTCGTGTTCGATCTCTCGAAACAGGAGGTTGTATCGGGGCTGAGCCGAATCGAATCTTGCCAGGCCGAGTCGATCGCTAGTCCATAAGGCGCCGGCGAGCTGCCAAGCTTGAAAGTTCGAGCAACCGATGTATCGCGCCTTGCCGCTTTGAACGATCGAGTCGAGAGCCCCGAGCGTCTCATCGATCGGCGTCTCGGGATCAGGCGCATGAACCTGATAGAGATCAACGTAGTCGGTGCCCAGTCTCCGCAAACTCGCGTCAATTGCCGCCAGCACGTGCTTGCGCGAGAGCCCGGCGTCGTTCGGGCCGGTTCCCATTTGCATTCGGCACTTGGTGGCGAGCACGAAATCGTCCCGCTTGCCGCGCAGCCATCGGCCGACGATCTCTTCGGTTCTGCCGGCGGTTTCCAAAGACACCGGGATCGGGTAGACATCGGCTGTGTCGATGAAGTTCACACCAGAATCAGCGGCCGCGTCCATGATCTTGAAAGAAGTCTCCTCATCGCATTGATGACCAAAGGTCATGGTTCCGAGGCATACCTCTGTCACCTTGAGCCCGGTGCGGCCGAGTCGCTTTACTTTCACTTCATGTCTCCTTTGAGCAAGAGATTATCATCGGCGTACCGTCTACGCGAGGACGAGAAGCATCCAACCGGGACGCTACTCCACTTGTGAAACGTTGGACGCGCTGGTTATACTCTTTTCTCGTCGTCGGAACTGCCAGAGTCTAACTATAGTTGATAAGAGGAGTAAAAGAGGATGAGGAAGGCAGTCGCATACTTTATAGCAGCGGTTTTGGTTTTTTCCGCGCTGTTTTTGCCGGGTGTGACCGAGCGATTATCCGTTCGAGCACAAGAAGAAGCGCCCGACCTTAATAAGATCCACCCGAAAGTCATAACCGCAGGAACGCGAACGTTCACGATACGACTGGACGGACGCGGCTTTACGGACGGAGCCAATGTGTTGTTCGATGGTGTGCCCCTGGCTTCGCCGCGAATAAGCAAGAAAGGCAAGGTGCTGCTTGCGGAAGTAGACGCTTCATTGATTGCGTCGCCTGGCGATCACACCGTGCAGGGCGTCAACCCCGATGGCTCTAGCAGCCCTACCGCCACCTTGACAGTCGGAACTCAGGATCCGAACCTTCAGATTCGGCTCGATGGGAACGCTGCTCAAGAGGATTCGGGATTGATATTTCTTCCTACCCTTTTGACCGATTCGTTCGGGAATGGATCGAATGTCCTGGTTTGGGGCAGAGGTACGGTGGTGACGGAAGTCAACGGAGGCGTTCAGATTGAGATCCCCGAAGACTTTGTGAACGATCCCGCGGAAATACCGATAACGCTTGTGGCAAAAAACGGAAATCTATCTAACACTGAACTTTTCTTCGTGGTTCCGAGCCCTCCGGAGATCAACACGGTAGATCCTGACCAGCTTGAAGTTGGAACTGACGATGTCTTTTTTATCGTGACCGGCGTCTTCAAACCCGGCACCACAATATTCGTAAACGACGTGGAACTGCCGACCACCGTCGGCAAGAACGGACGGCTCGAAACGACTATTCCGGGCAGCTTCAGAAGCCAGCCCACCCAGCTTGTGGTCCGCGTCGAGCAAGATGGCATACAGTCCAAGGACACGATTGTGCCGGTCACCCCGACGTCTGATCCGTTTATCTTCAACCTTGCGCCGCTTCTGATTCGCCAGGGCGAGAACAGGGCTTCAGTCGAGGTCATCGGCGCGAACTTCAGCAAGAAGGTGACAGCGTTCCTCGATGGACAGGAGGCGTTCATTCGAGCGTTCACAAAGACCCACCTGACCGTTGCGCTTGACCCGGACGTGGCCGTGGGCTCGCACACCGTTCAGGTGAAGGACCCCGACGGAAACGAGACGGCGACGGCTTCATTCGAGGTAGTTCCAGACGTAACCGTGACGACTTTCGTTGGCACGGGCAAGGCTGGCTTTGATCCCGGATGTGTCAGCGGCGACGAAGCAAGGTTTCTCCGGCCGAGGCGAATGACATTCGGGCCGGATGGCTTGCTTTACATCACCGATCAGCAGAATCACGCAATACGGACGGTCGACGTCAACACGGGTCAGACATGCACGCTGGCGGGGACTGGCGAGGAGGGGTACAACGATTCAGGAAACACAGCGGTCAAGCTACCGACCTTTTCGTTCCCCAACGGCGTAGCGGTTGACAGCAGTGGAACCGTGTTTGTCACCGAAAACGGCAACAGCGTCGTGCGGCGGATCAGAAGATCGGGCGGGAGCATAACGGTCGATACGTTCGCGGGTACGTTTAACGAGGTCACTGATAAAGACAAGCAGAGCAAGAAAAACAGCACGCGTGAGGGCATCGCCAGCTACAGGGACGCCGGTCTGTTCGACTCCGCCTTCAGGCTGCCAGACGACATCCTGATTGCGCCCGACGGAGCGATCTACATAGCCGACGCGGGCAACAGCGTGATCCGCCGGATAACGCAAAGCGGCGGACAGTCTGTCGTTGAAACCATAGCGGGCAACGGTGTTCCAGGTTTCGCGGACGGAGTGGCTGAGAGAGCCCGATTCAACACGCCTACGGCTTTAGCGCTCTCCGCCGGCGGCGGGTTCCTTTTTGTGACGGACACCGGTAACAACCGAGTGCGAAAAATCGACCTCGTGAACAAGCGAGTAAGCACCTTCGCGGGAGGCGGAAGCGGGGAGGTGCTGGACGGACCTGGCGGCCAGGCAAGGCTTTTTCAGCCGATCGGCATAGCGCTGGATTCGAATGGCGTGTTTTATGTCGCCGAAGTCCAGGCGAGTGATATTCGTCGCATTGATCCAGCGGGAAATGTTACAACTCTGGCTGGCGGAGGAAAGGGTCTAAAGCTCCGCGACGGTCTTGGCCTCGACGCAAGGTTCAACATGCCTCGAGGGCTTGCGATAGACACCCAGCACGGGATTCTGTACATCGCAGACTACGAAAACTTCGTGATAAGAAGGATCGCTCTGCGCTAGACCGGCGACGCTTAACTCAAAGCGCGGCGGGCTCGGGTCAGTCGCGGAATACACTAGCTGCGGTGCCGGTACGTGATGCGCCCCTTGGTCAAGTCGTAGGGCGATAACTCGACCGTCACCTTGTCACCCGCCAGAACTTTTATGAAGTTCTTTCTCATCTTGCCTGACAGATGGGCCAGGATCTCGTGCCCGTCACCGATGTGCACCTTGAAGGTGGCATTCGGGAGAGACTCCATCACGGTTCCCTCCACGGGGATCATATCTTCTTTTGGAATAGCAACACCTCCTTTCTTTCCGCGCTCGATGCGGATGAATCGTTGTGAATCCCGGTAAGAATACCCCATCATCTCAATTCAGTCTATCGTTGGTTGCACACGCCTGGGAACGCATTGGCGGGCCTTCTGAAGTTAGGCCACGGCGTGCGGGAGAATGGCCATAACAGCTTCGGAAAGGTAAGCGAGAGCCAGCCGAGCAGGGTCCCAGACTCGATTAAAACTTGACAGCATTGCGCTCATATTTTATGCTGGCTATGTCGCAGATTCAAACCAGTGAAATAGGGCTTAATGGCGGTCAAGTTTAAGGACTACTACGAGGTGCTCGGCGTTAAGAGAGATGCCAGCGACGAGCAGATCCGTCAGGCCTATCGCAAGCTTGCCCGCAAGCATCACCCCGACCTGAACCCCGGCGACAAGGTAGCCGAAGACAAGTTCAAGGAGATCAACGAGGCCAACGAGGTCCTCTCCGATCCGGAGAAGCGCAAACGTTACGATCAACTCGGTGCCAACTGGAAGAACGGCGCAGAGTTCACGCCGCCACCAGGGTGGGGACGCGTCAATGTGCAGTTCGACGACCTTGGCAGCATGTTTAGCGGAGGCGGTTTCAGCGATTTCTTCGAGACGCTCTTTGGCGGGGCGAAGCCGGCGGGTCAGGCCGAGCACCGGCGCAGGGGGACGCGCGCCAGGGCCGGTCGCGGTCAGGACGCGGAAGCCGAGATGGAGATTTCGCTCGAGGACGCTCATGGAGGAGGGCGGCACCGGATCACGCTGCAAGGCACGCGGCCTTGTGCGGCTTGTGGCGGAAAAGGCACTACGTCAGGTGTTGTCTGCACGACGTGCAGAGGCGCCGGTTACGTCTTGAGCCCCAAGACGATTGACGTGAACATACCTCCAGCCGCGCGTGAGGGCTCTGTGATAAAGGTAAGCAAGCACGGGCAGGCCGGCGCTAGCGAACCCGGCGACTTGTACATCAAGTTGAAGATCAAGCCTCACCCCATCTTCACCGTCTCAGGCGATGACATCACCGCTGAGGTTCCGATCTCCGCCTCGGAAGCCGTGTTGGGAGCAACGACCGAGGTGCCGACGATCGATGGCAAAGCAGAGGTGAAGATTCCCGCCGGGTCTCAGGGCGGGCAACGGTTGCGGTTGAGAGGCCAGGGTTTGAATAGACGCGGCGGCGGGCGCGGCGATCAGTACGTGAGGTTGAAGGTTGTTGTGCCGACTCACCCGACTGATCGAGAAAACCAGCTCTACCGGGAACTGAGTGAAGCCAGCCACTTTAACCCGCGGGCGGGATGGGAGAAGTGACGAGTGATGCGTGAAACGTGATCGGCCATATAGGTCGCATAGGTCCTATTGCCGCCCATCATGTTTCACGCATCACGTATCGGAAGGAAGGTAGCACATGGACATCAATCGATTCACGGAAAAAGCACAGGAAGCGGTTCGCGCTGCTCAAACGCTCGCGACCAGATACAGCAATCAACAGATCGAAGTTGAACATCTTTTGCACGCGCTGCTGGCTCAGGAGGGCGGGCTTGTGCCTTCGATTCTCACGCGTGCCGGTGTGAACGTAGATCCCTTGAAAGCGGCCGTCGAGCGCGAGATCAACAAGATGCCAAAGGTCACCGGGCCGTCGGGTCCGGTCGATCAGGTTTATATAACCGCTCGTCTCAACAAGGTGTTTGTAGCCGCCGAAGACGAAGCGAAGAAACTGAAAGATGAATACGTGAGCGTCGAACACTTGTTGCTCGCCATCATCGAAGACGGCGGTCCTGCATCGCGCGCTCTGAAGACGGCTGGCGCGACTCGCGACCGCATCGAAAAAGCGTTGATGGAGGTCCGCGGCCACCAGCGAGTCACCTCACAGAATCCGGAAGCCACGTACGAAGCTCTCGAACGGTATGGCCGCGATCTCACCAAGATGGCCGCTGCCGGAAAGCTCGATCCGGTGATTGGCCGTGACGACGAAATCCGCCGGGTGATTCAGGTGCTCTCGCGCAGAACCAAGAACAACCCGGTGCTGATCGGTGAGCCGGGCGTGGGAAAGACCGCGATCGTCGAAGGACTCGCGCAGCGCATCATTCGAGGCGATGTGCCCGAGAGCTTGAAGAACAGGCGAATCGTCGCGCTCGACATGGGCGCGCTTGTCGCAGGCGCAAAATATCGCGGCGAGTTTGAAGAACGGCTCAAGGCGGTCTTGAAGGAGATTCAAGCTTCTGAAGGTGAGATCATCATGTTCATCGACGAGATGCACACGATCGTCGGCGCAGGCGCTGCCGAGGGCGCTGTAGACGCGTCGAACCTACTCAAGCCGATGCTTGCACGCGGCGAGTTGCATTGCATCGGAGCGACGACGCTTGACGAGTATCGCAAGCGCGTCGAGAAAGACGCCGCGCTCGAGCGGCGCTTTCAGCCGGTGCTTGTGGATCAGCCGACCGTCGAAGACACGATCTCGATTCTGCGCGGCTTGAAGGAGCGCTACGAAGTGCATCACGGCGTACGCATCAAGGACTCTGCGCTGGTTTCTGCGGCGGTGTTGTCGCACAGGTACATCTCAGATCGCTTTCTGCCCGACAAAGCGATCGATCTTGTCGACGAGGCGGCTGCGAAGCTCAGGACCGAGATCGATTCGATGCCGGCGGAACTCGATGAAATCCTGCGCCGGGTGATGCAGCTCGAGATCGAGCGCGAGGCTTTGAAGAAAGAGACCGACTCGGCGTCGCGTCGCCGGCTCGACAAACTCGAGAAAGAACTTGCCGACTTGCGAGCAAATGCCGATCAGCTCCAGGCTCAGTGGCAGGGCGAGAAAGAAGCAGTCCAGAAGATCAGGTCGATTCGCGAAGAAATCGAGCAGACGAAGGTGGCCATCGAGCAGGCGCAGCGCGAGTATGACCTCAACCGCGCGGCCGAACTGCAGTATGGAAAGCTGAATCAGCTCGAAAAGCAGTTGCGCGAGTACGAAGATGGGCTCGATCAGCAACACAATCGCAGCCGGCTGCTCAAGGAGGAGGTCGACGAAGAGGACATCGCCGAAGTTGTAAGCCGTTGGACGCACATTCCGGTTTCCAAGCTGCTCGAAGGCGAGCTTCAAAAGCTGCTCTCGCTGGAGGAGCATTTGCACAAGCGGGTGGTTGGCCAAGACGAAGCGGTCAGTGCGGTCGCCGACGCCGTAATCCGCGCGCGCTCGGGGCTCAAGGACCCCAATCGGCCGATCGGTTCGTTCATCTTCCTGGGACCGACGGGCGTTGGTAAGACCGAGCTCGCACGCGCGCTCGCGGTGTTCCTGTTCGACGACGAGCACGCGATGATTCGCATAGACATGTCCGAGTATCAAGAAAAGCACGCGGTGGCTCGGTTGATTGGCGCTCCTCCTGGTTATGTCGGCTACGAGGAAGGCGGGCAGTTGACGGAAACCGTAAGGCGACGACCTTATTCGGTCGTGCTGTTCGACGAGATCGAGAAGGCGCATCACGACGTGTTCAACGTGTTGCTTCAGATACTCGACGACGGGCGGCTGACCGACGGGCAAGGCCGGGTCGTGAACTTCAAAAACACTATCGTCATCATGACCAGCAACATCGGCAGCCAGTTAATACTGGAGTATCACGGGCAGCTTCGCGGCGACCAATACGAACAAATGAAGGAAGGCGTGCTCGACGCGATGCGGCATCACTTCAGGCCCGAGTTTTTGAATCGCGTGGATGAGACGATTGTCTTCCACTCGCTGACCGAGGAAGACTTGAAGAAGATCGTCGACATACAACTCGACCGTTTGCGCACACGGCTGGCAGAGCGAAGGATTACGCTGGACCTTACGGATGAAGCGAAGACTCATCTTGCTTTAGCGGGCTACGACCCGGTGTACGGCGCGCGGCCTTTGAAGCGCGCAATACAGCGCGAGATCGAGACGCCGCTGTCGCGGTTGATCCTGAAGGGCGATGTGAAGGAGAACGCGGTGCTGAGAGCTGACGCGTCCGGTGGCGCGATAACATTCTCGATTGGCCCGCTCGCGGCAGAAGCCGAGGTAGCGCATTAGTCCGTGGTCTGTAGTCCGTAGTCCGTGGTCCGTAGTCCGTAGTCCGGGCTGGTCTCGAGGCCTTGTGCTATCATGATGTCGCGTAACGGAGGTCAAATCGTATGAGCGAGATGTTCGTGATGCGGCGCGCGGACGGCGGCCTTTTCACCGAAGAAATAAACGGGAAGCTGACCGTACCAGTCTGGTCCAGCGAGGAAGCGCTCGCTCGTTACAAGGAACGCAACCCGGAGCTGATGACTTTCCTGGCCACACGATTGACTCGCTCATTGATCAACAGAATAGGAAGCGGACTCGCGGGTGAAGGAACCACCGGGTTCTTTCTTCTGGCCGAGGACGATCCCGACGCTGATCTTGACGATGGTAGACCGATCTCGCTGGAAGAAATCTTCTCGGAGGGTGAACACACCCTGCAGCCTGCGCAAATACAGCTCTAGAGCGCCCGCTGCGCAACATGCGCGGCGCAACCATCCGCACCTGATAGGGGACAAGGAGGAAGGGTATGATCTCGCACGACGACTTGAGCCAGTTACACCACTATCCGTCTGGCCCTGAGTCACTCATTCTGAGCCTCTACGTAAACATAGATCAATCAAACGCCGCGAACCTCAATCGCGGGTTCGAAACGACAGTTGAAAGCTTGTTTCGGCAAGTTGCCGAGAATCAGAACTCGCATGAGGGGAGCAAGCAAAGGTTTGACGCCGAATGCCAGCGCGTTCGCGAGTTTCTGAGGGACTACGTGCCGAAGGGCAAAGCGCTGGTTGTATTCAGCGACTCGAAGCAGGATTTCTGGTGGCAGCGCGATCTCCAGGTCGAACTGCCCACAGGATTGCGATGGTCGCCACAGCTCTGGGTGCGGCCCTTGCTCGAAGTCATTGAAGAGCACGACCGCTTCGCCGTCGTGTTAATAGACAAGCACCACGCTCGCATCCTGGCCGTCGATGCCGGCGGGATGGAACAGCAAGCCGAAGTCGTGTCTGATGTGCCTAACAAGCACGCAACTACCGGGACTGATCACATCTGGTCGCAAGGACAGATGGACCGTGATCATACAAATCACGTTCAGTCGCATGCCAAGCGAGTTGCCGATGAGTTGGCGTCGGTAATCGATCGTATGAAGCTAAAGAGAATCGTCATAGGGGGGCCGGTGGAAGCGACCTCGGTGTTTACTAGCGCACTTCCGAAGCGGATCCAACAGATGATCATCGGGACGATCTCCGCGCCGGTGGACGCCAACCACGACCGGCTCATCACCGAGTTGAGGGCTGTGCAAGAAAAAGCCGAGCACGAGGATGAAGCCAAGATTGTCGATGCTATGATCACTGCTGCGATGAAGGGTGAACGTGCGGTGCTCGGCGTGTCAGATACGCTCGGCGCCATCCAGGAAGGCAGAGTCTACCGGCTGGTGGTTGCGCGGGATTTTCGAGTCGAGGGTAAGGAATGCAGCGGGTGTCACGTGCTGGTCTCGGATGGCAACGAGAAGTGCTCGTTCTGCGGAGGGCAGCTCGAGGCGGCGCCGGATTTAATCAATCGCGCTTCGCACCGGGTGCTCGACATGGGTGGCAAGGTTCAATTGGTGTCCGGCGAAGCGGCGGCGAAGCTGGCTGAAGCGGGCATCGGCGCAGTGTTGAGATTCTGAATTAGTC
>JBGQGO010000015.1:0-23364 GCA_041497455.1 Blastocatellia bacterium
GGTTGGGCTATTCAAGCTCACTCAAAAGGCCCGCTGTTTAGTCCTGCGCCCGGCTCACCTGTCGTTGTTGGCGAAGGTTCCGGGCGAGTGGTTTTGGTGGATGTCAATGGCGATGGCCGTCTCGATCTGCTGACATGCCATAGCGCTGACAGCGAATTTTACGTTCGCAGCCTCAATCTCATAGACCTCAATGAAGACGGAAAACTGGACATCGTGACGGCGAACCATCGTCGAAACACCTTCGCTACCCTGCTTGGCAATGGGCGCGGTGAGTTTTCGCCCGGGCCAACGACCACGATTCAGTCCGAGGAAGAGAAATTTTCATTCGTCGCTGGCGATATGTTTGGCGACCTGGATGGTGACAAGCATCTTGATCTCGTGATTGTGAGTGGCGAGGCGGATTTCATTGCTGGGTCAGGCCGAGTCAGGATACTGCGCGGCGATGGGAAAGGAGCCTTCAAGGAAACACCGCCAACTTCTTTGCCAATCCTCGCAGCGCCACGCTTTGTAAAGCTGGCAGATGTGAATGGCGATCAGCGGCTGGACATTGTTACCAGCCATGGCAATGACCAGTTCAGCGGCACTGGCCAGCTCAGCGTTTTGTTGAATGGCGGCAACGATAAATTCACACCTGCATCGGGTTCGCCTTACAACCTCGGCGCGACGCCGTTTGCGGTAGCGGTAGCAGATGTTAATCATGACCACCGAAATGACCTTGTGGTGGCCACCGTCAACAGCATCACGATATTGCTCGGCGGCAACGATAAATTCACGCGTGCGCCGGGTTCGCCATTCCGCGCTGGCCCCGGCGCCTACCACTTAGCCTTGGGAGACGTCAACAAAGACGGCAAGCTCGACATCGCGGCATCCAGCTTTGAGGGTAACGCCGTGACTGTGCTGTTGGGGCGATAGCGTCAGGCCAGTTAGCGGTCTCACGATTTGCTGACAATTGGGCTAGTGGCGCTGGCGGTCACGGCGTTCGCTGGGCAAGTTCAGAGTTCAACCTTGAGGTTAGTGCGAGAGGGCCGGCAAGCTAAAGCTTGGGACTCTGAACTTGTAGATGCGATCGACGTAAGCTCTTGTCGCAAGCGGAGGTTCCAGCAAAGAACCGTCAAGTCGGAGAGGGCGGATGGCGCGCTCAGACAAGGCATTGAAGGCGCGAGCATCGTGCGTGAATCATCCGATCTGATGCAGGAACTCGGCATCGAGCCGCCGGAACCGAACTATGCCTGAGTCGCGCACGCGCGCGGAACTGCGCCGTCTTACAATGACTCGCGCGCAAGACTGCTGCGAGTATTGTTTGAGTCAGGCCCGCTACTCGACCCATTCCTTCGTCATTGAACACATCATCCCCAGAGTCCGTGGCGGCCGGACGACCGCTTCCAACCTCGCGCTGTCCTGTCAGGGCTGCAACAATCATAAGTACACCAGAACCAAGGTGCGAGATCCGTTAACTAAGAAGCTTGCGCTCCTGTTTCACCCTCGCAAGCACAGTGGACGGATCACTTCACCGAAAGTCTATGGCACTTGAATCACTCTTCGATAGGTTTTTTGCTGCCGCGCCACGGGTCAGCGAGGTAGGTATCTGTAGCTGGTGCGCTGGACGCGGGATGAGTCAAACGCGTGACTGCCGGCGAGTCGGTCGATTTGAACTCAGCGGGTGTGCCGAAGAAAGCGGCGCGGCCGGCTTCAAGCACGAGTACTCTTATCTGATTTGCCGTCTCGCCGCTGCCGTCAACCTTCTCGATTGAGATCTCTCCGGGCTCGTGCTGGACCGCGGAGTGGCTCGCCAGGTACGGAATCTCATGCAGCTCCTTTGTGACGATCAGGGACGATATGTGGTGAATGTCTCTCGCACGAATCGCCAGATCGAGCATAATCCTGGCGTTGATCGGATCAAGCCCCGATGTCGCCTCGTCGAACAGCATGATCTTAGGCCAGCCGACGAGCGCTCGTGCGAACTCAAGCCGCCGCCCCATGCCGACTGAAAGCTCCTCGGGAAGCTTGTCGATGTCATCTTCGAGCCCAACGAATCTCAGGATCTCGCGGACCGCGCGCTCTGTATCCGCTTCAGGCCATTCGTGCTCATCCAGCCGGAAGGCGGTGTTATCGTAGACAGACATCCCGGTGAATACCGATTGTTCCTGAAATAGAACCCCCATAGTCGCGCTTCGAAGCGCCAACAGCTCCTGTTCGTCGAGCCCTCCTATCGCGCGCCCTTCTACAAGCACCTCGCCCTCGTCAGGCGCGAGCAGCCCGGACGCGAGGCGCAGGAGCACCGATTTGCCCGACCCTGAAACGCCGGTTATGCAGATCATCTGTCCGCGTCCGAGTTGGAAGCTTATGTCGTCGAGCGCGCGCTTATCGTCAAAGCTAAGCGAGACGTTGCGAAATTCTATGGCAGGTTGTTCAGAAGGCATATGTATTGTCAGTAGTCCGTGGTGAATCGCATAGACTTTATTAGTCTGTGTCTGGTTACTCCGCTAAGAGAGCAATCACCGGACACAGACTAAAGTCTATGCTACTTCAGCTAAGAAATTGCTTTTGCGATCAAGAATGCCGCGCCGGCCGCCAGGCTCCCGACGAGCGCCGTTTCCAATGCGCTCCTCATCGGCCTTGCAGTTGTGAATCGACCTTTGATGTAACCAAAGACCAACAAGGCCACCAGCGTCACCGCCACCGAGAATAACAGCGCCTCGTGAGCACTTGAAACGATGATGTAAGGCGCGAGCGGAATCATCCCGCCTGCCATGTACGCGCCCCCGATCGTCAGAGCACTGGTCCGCGCGCGTTCGGGCCTGGGCTCCTCGAGCCCGAGCTCGAAGCGCATCATGAAATCGACCCAGGCCTTCGGGCGTTCGCTCAACGCGTGCACCACCGGAGCCACTTGCTCTTTTGTTAGGCCGTAGCCGCGAAACACCTGGGCGACTTCCTCCATTTCCTCCTCGGGAATTTCGGCCACTTCTTTTTGCTCGCGGCGCTGCTCGCTGGCGTAATGTTCGGCGTCGCTTTTGGCCGCCAGGTAACCGCCGAGACCCATCGCTATCGAACCCGCGGCTATCTCGGCAAGCCCCGCCGTCACGATAATCGCAGTAGAATCGGTCGCGCCTGAAAGGCCTGCCGCAAGCGCAAACGGGACGGTCAGCCCGTCGGACATTCCTATCACGATGTCGCGCACGGTCTCGCTCGCGGTGAAGTGACGTTCAGTGTGCGGTGTTTGCGGCATTCGTGCTTTCTCCCGTAAGGCTCTTCAGCTTTGCATTAAGACCGCCATTCAGAAAGAGGCTGCCGGCGTTTGCCCGGTTGACCTGGAACAGCTACGTCGATTGCGGTGCTTATTCTTCACTCAACAATTCGTTAAGCGTCGTAAGCAGCTTCTGCGCAGTGTACGGCTTCGGTAAGAACCTCTTGACGCCCCCATTCAGTTCAGCCATCTTCGAGTTCTGAGCGAGTCCGCTACTGGCGATGATCTTCACGTGAGGGTTCAGCTTCTGCAGAGCGCGGATAGTCACCGGGCCGTCCATGTAGGGCATCATCAAGTCGGTCAGCACGAGCCTGATCTCGTCCTTGTGCTGCGCGTACAACGCCACGGCTTCAGTTCCATCCGCTGCCGTGAGCGCGCGATATCCGTAGGCTTCGAGAGTTCCCTTGGTGATTTCGCGGATCGCGATTTCGTCGTCCACCACAAGGATCAACTCGCCGCGTCCAAGCGGCAAGAAGGCCGATGACTCTGCCTGCGCAGTAAACGGAGTCTCGGCGGCGGGCAGATAAATCTTGAACTGCGTCCCCCTGCCCGCCTCGCTGTAGACATTGATGAACCCGCCGTGACCTTTAACGATGCCGAGCGCCGTCGATAGCCCGAGACCGGTTCCCTTGCCGTGCTCTTTGGTTGTGAAGAAGGGCTCGAATATTTTGTTGATGATGTGAGGCGGTATTCCCATTCCATTATCGGCGATGCTTATCATAACGAAGCGGCCCGGCTTAGCTTCAAGGTTCATGCGTGCGTAGTTGTCGTCGATGTGCACGTTGCTGGCTTTGATGGTCAGCTTGCCTCCGCCAGGCATGGCGTCGCGCGCGTTCACGCAGAAGTTCATCAGCACCTGATGAAGCTGCGTTGCATCGCCTGCGACCACCGAGAGGTCGTCACTTGCTTCATACTCGACCTCGATCGACTTGGGCAGGGTGTCGTTCAATATCTTGACGATTTCTTTGATCAGATGACGCGTTTGAAGCGTTATTCGTTCACCTTGGACGCCTCTTGCGAACGAGAGCACCTGTTTGACCAGGCTGGCCCCGCGTTCAGCGCTCGCTTGAAGCATCGCCAGCAGCCGCTGGCCGTCTTCGTCTGATATCCTGGCCTGCAATAGCTGAATCGACATCAGGATTGGCGACAGCAAGTTGTTGAAGTCATGAGCTATGCCGCTGGCCAGAGTGCCTATGCTCTCCATTCGCTGGGCGCGCAGGAACTGTGCTTCGATTTTTCTCTTGTCGGTGACGTCGGTATTGATCACCAGCACGGATTTCGGCTCACCCCGGTCGTCCCGCACAAGGGTCCACCGGCTTTCGGCGATAATGTCTGTACCGTCTTTCGTAAGCTGGCGCAGCTCGCCCTCCCATTCTCCCTTTCTGAGCACCACTCGTTTCGCTTCGTCGTACTGAACGATATTGTTCCTGTAAATAATGTCCCTGATATTCTTTCCGATGACTTCTGACGCAGGCCAGCCGTAAATTCGTTCGGCGCTCTTATTCCAGAACAGAATCTTGTCCTCCAGATCCCTCACAAGAATCGCGTCTTGAGCGTTGTCCAGCAGAGTCGCTTGTTCGCGGAGCTGTTCGTCGGCGCGCTTTCGTTCGGTGATGTCGTTGCGAATAGCGACGTACTGATATGGCTTCCCCTCCTCATTCAGGAACGGGACGATAGTCGTATCAACCCAGTAGATGCTTCCGTCTTTCGCAAGGTTTCTGATCTCTCCCTTCCACACTTTGCCGCTGGCGATCGTCGTCCACAGATTCCTTATGAACTCCTTCGGGTGAAAACTCGAATTGATGATGCGGTGGTCCTGTCCCAACAACTCATCCCGTGAGTACTTCGAGATCTCGCAGAACTTGTCGTTCACATACTTTATGATTCCGGTCTGATCGGTTATCGCTACGATAGATGATTCGTCGAGCGCGAACTTGATGTCGGCGAGTTCCTTGAGCGATACGCGCAGCTCTTCCTCGGCTTGGCTTTGTTGAGTGCTATCGATGCCAACGCCGATAACGAACTGCACACCACCGTTCGAGTCCGGCAAAACTGTGTTACGCCAGTCGATCAACCGGCGCTCGCCGTCCCTGGTCACCCAGTAGTTTCTAAATTGACTTGGAAGCTCGCCTTGCTTCAGCGAACTGAATACCGTTTTGACAGGTCCCACTTCTTCGGGCACCAGGAGGAAGTCCCACAAACAGCACCCGCGCACTTCATCAAAGGTGTAGCCGGTTGTCTCTTCACAGGCACGGTTGAAGCTGACTATGCCTCCCTCGCGGTCTAACACCACTATCAATGCGCCAGCCGTGTCGAGCACTGCCGCGACGAGATCGTCCCCACGCTCTGGGTCAACTTTCATGGTTCCCGGCTCTAGCGGATTCTTCGAGTGAACTGCCATACTGAACCCAGTCCTGCCCCTCGCTCCGATACACTCCAGGTACTCCGCTTGCTGATGGTCCTGCGGTACTCACATGCTACAAGGACGGGTTGGTGTGCACAAGAAAGAAATGTTATGGGAGGTTCTTGCGGCAGGGTGTTGAGACGAGTTGTTTGGCTGCTACTTCTCACCGACGCCGGTCACCTCTTCGACGTGAATGCGGAAGATTATGACCGACGACTGACCATCGTGGACGGGAACAGACTCAACTGGAGTCAACTGCGGGAAGCGGGCCAGGAGAAGCCGCACTGCCCGGTCGCGTTCGCCCGGATCGGTGACGTCTTCGTAGATGCCAAAGGCAATCGCACTTCGCCACCGATACTGGTCTATGATTTCATCAACCTGAAGACAGGCCCGCGGGTTCGCTCGAAGCGCCTCAAGCTTGCGCCCCGGCAACGAATGCACATAGATGTTCTCGCCATCGAAAACATAATCGACCGGAACCACGTAGGGCCCGCCTGCGTACAGGCACCCCAGCCGCCCGATCTTGGTTTCGGCAAGAAGCGTCCGAGCCTCTTCCTGGCTCAGTGGTGTGATCATTTCAGAAACCCTGATGCGTGATCCGTGAAACGTGAATCGTGATGCGTGAATCGTGAAACGTGATGCGTGAATCATGAAACGTGATGCGTGATGCGTGATGCGTGAAACGTGAAGCAGGCTCGACCACGAGCCTGCTTCACGGATCACGCATCACGTTTCACGCTTCACGCTTTCACTCTGTGGCACGTTCGCGAACGATCCCGACTGAGCACTTCGCGTGTGACGCAACAGCTTGCGAAACCGAGCCGAGCCAAAGCCTTGTCAGCCCGCGATAGCCATGCGAGCCCATCAAGATCAGGTCGGCGCCCCACGACTCCGCCTCGTCTATGATGGCGTGCTTCGGATGGCCCCTCACAATCTCGGTAGAAACACGAAGGTGGTCACCCTGCCCTTCGCGCACGCGATCCGCTGCCTTGTTGATAATCGATCGCGCTTGATCCTCGCCGGCCGCCTCGAGAGCTTCAATGTAGTTGTCCGGCGGTACCCACGTTTCAACCGTCGGCAGCAGCGGCGGCTCGACCACCGAAATGATTTTAACCTCGGAGTCCACGGGCCACGGTTTCGTTGCTACTTCCTTGACGGCTGCGTCGCTGAATGATGATCCGTCGATCGCTAGTAGTATTTTCATAGTCAGTCCTCTTCGGCTTGCTGCAAAGCCAGTCTCCACGGCCAAATGACGTCCTCATCGCTGAACGCCGGCGGGCGCGGCGAACGCCGGTCTCAGCGGCCGGGCGATCAGCACCGGACACGGCGCCTGACGAAGCACTCGGTCTGCGTTGGAACCGAACAACGCGCGCATGCCGAACCCGGTGCCGCTGGCCCCCATGCATATCAGATCGATGTTTTGCTCGTCGGCATATGCAAGCACCTCGCGGTAAGGGTGGCCCTCGCGCACCGCCTGTTTCACCTCGCACCACACGCGCGTCTCGGGAGGAACGGCACTGCGAAGCCGGCTCGCGGCTTCACGGAATCCGTCCTCGGCGCCGGGCGGCATAAACGCGATCTCGGGCGCTCCCGGCCGGGCCGATCGAGGAGGCAACACGTGCAACAGGTGAAGCTCGGCCTGACTCTCTTGCGCGAGCGAGAGCCCGTAGGAAAGCGCAAGTTCCGAGTCGCTCGAAAAGTCGTAGGCCGCCAGCACCCTCTGGAGTCCAATCTCGTTTGTCGTCATGCCGGCCCAGTCCTGTTCGAGAGGGTGCGTCACCATCACCGGACACGGCGCCGTGCGGCAGACAGTCTCGGCAGTCGAGCCGAGCAACGCGGCCGCGTAGGGCCGCCGCCGCGAGCGCATCACGATCAAGTCAATCCTCCGCTCCGCCGCCTGCTCGGTGATCGCCTCCTTGGGGTCTCCGTCAACCAGCACAATCTCCCAACTGAAGTCCACCGACTGGGGGAGACGCAAATACTTTCGAACCGATGTATCGAGGAGTTTCTTGATGTTTGCGCGGTCGGTCAACCCACTGACCGCGTAGCTGTCTAGGCAGTTGATCACGAATAGCTTGGCGTCGTAGGCCTTCGCCAGAGCTATCCCGTAACGCAGTGATTCATCCGACTCCGGCGTGAAATCGATCGGGCAAAGAATGCGCTCAAAGGTTATTCGCTCGTTGATCACCATGACCCAACCCTGCCCTCCTAGAGCGGGCGCTCGCGCTATCCCCCTCTTCGACAGCAATGAACGTGCCGCCCTAATTTGCTAATTGCTTGAGTAGCCACGATGGCCGGTTGCGAAATATGCCCAGTAAGAAGCGGAGAATTACCCAGAAAGGCAGAAGGCAGAAGGCAGAAGGCACTATAGCCCTTCCGCAGAAAGACGCAACGAAATATGAGGCGTAGAACCGGCGCCAGATGAAAAGGAAGCGTTTCCGGAAGGCAGAAAATCGTAAATCGCAAATAGAAAATAGCAAATAGAAAATTTTCTATTTGCTATTTGCGATTTGCTATTTGCGATTTGCTACCTGCGGACCCCACCTTCTGCTTTCCGCCTTCTGCCTTTTCCTTTTTCCCCTATCCGGCCGCCCCATTTTCGAGTTTCTTGAGCCGGTAGCGGAGCTGATCGCGCGAGATACCTAACAGTTCTGCCGCTCGAGTCTGGTTGCCGTTGCTGCGCTCGAGGGCTTGCCGCACAAGGGACATCTCTACCTCGTCTAAGACAACGCCCTCGGGCGGAAGCCGAAACGGAAAGCTGGTAGGGTGTGGCACAACGGGCTGAGGTTTCTCTACGTGCTCTGACTCATGCCTGCTCGCCCATTCGGCGGCGGACTCGCGCCCGGCGTCAGCTCCGTCCTTTCCAAATCCACGCGGTAGATATTTCGCGGTGATCAAATCCCCATCCTCGAGTATCATCACCCGTTCGATGACGTTGCGCAGTTCACGCACGTTACCCGGCCAGGGATACTGGCTAAACGTCTCGGCAACCTCGGGCGTGAGTCCGCGCACCCGCTTGCGAAGGCGCTCGTTGAACTGGGTGATGTAGTGCTGAGCCAACAGGATCGCGTCGTCACCCCGCTCACGCAACGGAGGTATATCGATCTGTATGACCGACAGCCGGTAGTACAGATCGAGGCGAAAGCGCCCGGCTTCGCTGTCGGTTTTGAGGTCGCGATTGGATGAGGCGATCACTCGCACGTCGAGCGGGAGGTCTCGCAGCCCGCCCACTCGCCGGAATGCGCCTTCTTCGAGAACGCGAAGCAGTTTGGCCTGCACGCTCAACTCAAGCTCGCCGATCTCATCGAGAAACAGCGTCCCGCCCTCTGCTTGCTCAAACAGGCCCTCCTTGCGCGCCTTCGCATCGGTGAACGCGCCCTTCTCATAGCCGAACAATTCGCTTTCGATCAGGTTCGCCGGAATCGCGGCGCAGTTGATCGCAATGAATGGAAGGTCGGCGCGGCGCGATCCGTAGTGAATCGCCTTGGCCACCATGTCCTTGCCCGTTCCCGACTCGCCTTGCAGAAGAACCGACGACACTTCGCTCTCGGCTACTTTGCGCGCAAGCGCGAACACATCACGCAGGCCGGGCGATTGGCCCACTATCTGATCGAAGCTGAACTGCCGGGCCCGCTCACGTCGAATGAGGCGAACTTCTTTTCGCAGCGACTGGGCTTCGATGCCGTTGCGAATCGTGATTTGAAGCTCTTCGAGGTTGATGGGTTTGCCGACGAAGTCGTACGCTCCACCGCGCAGCGCCGCGATCGTGTCCGCTACGCGCACGCTGCCGGTCATCATAATCACGACGGCGTCCGGCTGGCGCCGTTTGATCTCGCGCAAGCCGTCGAGCCCCGAGCCGTCCGGCAGGTTCACATCCAATAGCACCGCCGCGGGCTGTTCGGTGTCGAATGTGGCCAGGGCAGCAGCGCCCGTTCCAGCTTCGACACAAGCGTAGCCGCAGTTGCGTAGCGCTTCGGTAAGCGTCCAGCGAATCATCTGATCGTCGTCTACGATGAGAACTTTTTCCTTGGCCATTTGTTGCGAAATCATAGCACCGAAGCGAAAGCGCGAACAAGAATTTGCGCCCGTGAAAGAGTTCGTAGGCGTGTGAATTGGCAGCCTTTACTTTTTGGTCCGCCGCGAATATGCTTTCGCGGTCAAAAGAGCGTGGCGTTGCGTAGAAAGGCGGCGGGAGCGCGTGATAGCCACGTGGTTTTCGGCTCGCGGCGAACTAATCCATACCGGCTTCAATATTCGGTCTTCATTTCAATACGCCGAGCGTTCGGTGAGCCTTGCCAGCCCAGCTCTCAACACAGCTATGATCGGCTCGGTCAATTGGCTCTCCTGATCCACTTGAAGACCACCGCCCGCTTTACCGGGATTCTAACCCTGCGTGCGGAGAGGGAATCTACATGAAAAGGCACCTTGCTCTTGCCTGGCTCTTGTTGGGATTGGCGCTAATGCTGATCCCTTTCACCGTTTTTTTGAACACTTCCGCGAGCAACTCAGGATCGAGAGCCGAAGCGCCAGTGCTGGCCCGCCTTGGTGATCGAGCCACCGTGCACGCAGAGGGCCGAACCACGCCCCGGATCAATCTTGCCGACGGCCGCGAGGTGCTAACGGCCTACGCCGGAGATCGGGAGGCTCAACGGTTGTTGCAACAGAATCTCGTTCAACCTCTCGCGATGGCTTCGTCCGATCTTGACGAGGACGGCGTACCGGACCTGGTCAGCGGATACGCCGCACCAAACGGCGGGATGCTTACATTGCACCTTGGCAACGTCGATGCGATCTATCCGAAGAGTCCGGAAGCGCAGCAGCGCAAAGCCAGAGCCGAGTTCATTGATCAACCTTTTCTATCACCGGCGCGCGCCTTCGAGACACCGCGGCCGGATGACTTCATTGGTTGTGGAGACTTCGACGCCGATGGCCATTGGGACGTTGTGACAGCGGCGCGCCAGGACAACGCGCTTTACCTGCTGCCGGGAGATGGTCACGGGAACTTCGCGGCAGCGAGACGCATAGAACTACCTGGCCGCGTCACCGCGCTTGCAACGGGCGAAGTAAACCGCGCCGATGGATTGACCGATGTTGTCGTCGGCATAGTCGCAGCCAATGGGCCGAAGGCTCTTGTCTTCGAATCGCCCGAAGGTGCGCTTCGAGGGAAAGCTGAAGAATTCGATCTCCCCGCCGAAGGGACGGCAATTGCAATCGGGAACCTCGACGAAGAGTACACGATGGACATCGTAGTCACAGCCGGCAGCGAACTCGTTGTCATCTACGGTCGCGACCACAAGCTTTCGCTGGACGAGCAGAGACAAGGGGAAGTCCCGGAAGCGCGCATCAGCCAGCGATCCTTCCCGTTCGCGCTCAAGGGCATGGCTATCGGAGACTTCAAAGGCGATCACAAGACGGGTTTGTCTTTGCTCACAAGCGAAGGCAGCGTGCATCTGCTAACTGCGTCGGAGGCAAAGACCAAAAAGAAAAAGCAGAGCGCGGGCGTGGAGTCGTGGAAAGATGAAGTGCTGGCCTCTGGCGTCGGGGCGCAAGCGACACAGATGGTCTGCGCGCGGGTATCGGGCATTCCGTCAGACGATCTCGTGATAGTTGATCCGGCGAGCCGCGAGTTGCACCTCATCGCGGGCGGCAAAGACTCAAGCGCTCAAGCTTCGAGCTTGCAGCCAGTGTCGCTGGATGTAGAGTCTGAGCCGGTCGCTGTGTTGCCGATGCGATTGAAGAGTCATGCGCTCAGCGACTTGGTGGTGCTCAGAAGCGGAACGATAACACCGTCAAGCGTGGTTCACATTGCGGCGGCGTTCCCGGTGATCAACACGAACGACAGCGGCGCAGGCTCGTTGCGCCAGGCGATAATTAACGCGAATGGAAATGCGGGACTCGACATGATCACGTTTGCAATCGGCTCGGGACCGCAGACAATCACGCCGCTCTCGATTCTGCCGAACATCACCGATGCGGTGGTGATAGACGGAACAACGCAGCCGGGGTTTGCAGGCGCACCTATCATCGAACTAAATGGAAGCAGTGCCGGAGCGGGTGCAAGCGGATTGGTTATAAGCGCTGGAAACAGCACGGTGCGAGGGTTGGTGATAAATCGTTTCAATGTTAACGGCATAGAAATACAAATAGGCGGGAACAACGTAATCGAGCGAAATTACATTGGCATCAATAACAGCGGCGTCGCGCCTAATGGAGACAGCGGTGTGTTAGTCGACGGCACGTCCGGTAATACAATTGGCGGGACAACTAGCGCAACCCGTAACGTGATATCCGGTAATTCCTTCGCCGGAGTCAATATTAGCGGCGGCGCGTCAAATACCTTAGTTCTTGGAAACTTCATTGGGACCGGCCCTACCGGCTTTGAGCTACTTGGGAATACCATTGGCGTGGTTGTCAATAATTCCCAGAATAATTCGATTGGCGGGAACTCACCCGGCGCGGGCAACCTCATTTCGGCCAACGCCGGCAGCGGGGTAGTTATTCAGGCCTCGTCGTCGAATAACCAGGTGAAGAACAATCTCATCGGGACAGACGTCAGTGGAAGTGGAGCCCTCGGAAACGGTGGTTCCGGCGTTGCGATCGCGAGCGCGTCAAACAATATAGTTGGGGGTACGTCGGGCGGCGACCCTAATACTATTGCCTTCAACGCTCTGAATGGAATCGCGGTCCAATCGGGAGTCGGCAATGCCCTTCTTTCCAACAGCATCTTCGGTAACGGCACTATCTCTAGCCTCGGAATCAATATCGCCGATGATGTGGTGACGGCGAACGATGACTGCGACCCTGACTCGGGTCCGAACGATCTTCAGAATTACCCGGTATTAACATCAGCTACGTCTGACGGGGCAACAACCACCAACATAACCGGCACGCTCAACAGCGGCGGCGACAGCACATATACAATTGAGTTCTTCGCCAATAATACTTGTCATCCAAGTGGGTTCGGTGACGGACAGACATTCATTGGCTCGACTTCTGCAACGACCAACGCTTCTTGCATTGCTCCTATCAACGTCACTTTTCCGGCCGGGGTCACGCCGGGACAAGTCATCACCGCCACTGCGACAAACGGCTCCAACAGCACTTCAGAGTTCTCGCAGTGCGTGACCGTCGCAGCCGGTCCGGTTTGCACGCTTACCTGCCCCCCGAATTTGTTTGCGTCCACCTCACCGGCGGCCACGTTGTGCGGGACCGTGGTTACCTACTCGCCCACATCCGACGGTTGCGGTACTGTCACCTGCGCGCCGCCATCAGGATCAGTTTTCGCAGTAGGCACGACTACGGTCTCTTGCACTGCGATCGGTGGTCCGACTTGCTCGTTCAGCGTCACGGTTGTCGACAACACGCCGCCCACGATCAATTGCCCGACGGGCGTTACCGCCCCATTACCGGCGGGCAAGTTGTCCGCGGCCGTGAATTACCCGGCGCCCACCGCGACCGACAACTGCACCATTGCCAGCGTGGTTTGCGTTCCGCCGTCAGGATCGACATTTCCAGCGGGCAGCACGCTTGTCACCTGCAAGGCCGCGGACCTTGCCAACAACGCAAGCAATTGTTTCTTCTTTGTGACGTTGCTCGACGGTGAAGTCCCGGTCATCGTGTGCCCGCCCAACGTCACTGCTTCTCTGCCGGTGGGACAGACTTCCTCAGTCGTAAACTATCCGCCCCCGACTGTGACCGACAACTTTCCCGGCGTGACCTTTGTGTGCTCGCCGAGGTCCGGCTCGAGCTTCCCAGCGGGATCAACGACGGTCACCTGCACGGCGACCGATGCAGGAGGGAACAAGTCGAGCTGCTCCTTCATCGTTGGCGTGGGCGGTTCTCAAGCAAAGGTCAACCTCCCAGGAAACAAGACTGCGGTCGAGTTCGCAGCGGCTCCAACTCGCAAGCCCCTTAAACCGAAAAACAACCCCTGCGCGATCTTGACGCTCGAAAATGTAGGATTCGCTCCGCTGATCCTGACGCTTGACTCAATCGCGCGCACAGGCAGCAGCGTCGACAGCGGAAGAATTATTGATCCGAATGACACGAGATTCTTTAGCCTAAGCCTTGTCAACTCCGACCAGTCATTGACGCCGCTCGACATCGGCGCGGTCCTGACTGTTCAGCCTGGGCAGGTCCAGAACCTCTGCGCCAAATTTGCCGCGTTGATACCCGCACTGGCGGGCAAGACCACCGGCCTTGCTGCAAGCAACGTCTTGCCCGACACCGTAACGTCGAAAATAGTCTTCAGACAGAACGGAGGCGCCAATATCACAGTTCCTCTCTTAGGCCGCGTCTCCACGGCGCTTGTGCTTGTCAATCTATCCAATCCGCGCGCGCTGCCGGAGGTTCTCTTCACGAAAAGCGGCAATGACATCACCGTCTCCTACGCTGTGTTCGACTCGAACCTCGACGTGAGTCGCGCGAAGTATGAGTTCCTTGATAACGGCGGTCAGGTAGTCGCCGGGCCGTTCGAGATCGACCTCGCCGCATCAATAAGCTCGGCCAATCTGGTCAGAGGTCAGAGCTTCAGCGTCGAGCAGAAATTCACCGGCGCGAGCAGTAACCCTGAAGTCACGGGCGTGCGCCTGACTGTGTTCGACGGAGAGACGAGCGCGGGCGCTCCTTCAACTTCCTCTGCAACATCAACCAGCGCCGCCAGTGTCCAATTGATGAACCGGGCGCGGCGCGTTACATTGTATCCGCCAAGCGTAGAGTTCAGATGACGGCGCTCTGTGCGCGGCTTCACGCGTACGCGGGAGGAGAATCAATGAAGATCAGACAGGCCGCAACGGTATTCTGCTTGATAGTGGCTCTGACCGCCGGTCTGGCCCCCGCTCCGGTGAGCGCCGGCGGCCACAGCACAGATCAGGAGAGGCCAATCCGCCTTTATGTAACCGCGCGCTTCGGCCCGATAGGCGCGATCAAGCTGAACTCCCTGAGCGGCGCCGCCGTCGCGATTGACGGGCGCATCGCGCAAGGCGAAGCGCCGATCTGGGGCGGCGAGTTGATCAAGGTGCGCGCTGATCGTACGGTGAGGGTAGCGTTCGACTCGATCGGTCAGGTCACTCTCGCTCAAGGCGCGATGGTCAGATTCGCGAGCGCGCGCGCCTCGTCCGGTGACACCGGCTACGACGTGCTCGTGGCCTCGATCGTCGCCGGAAGCGTTGACGTGAAATTGAACGCGGGCGCGGGAGCTTACGTCGAGGCGGGCAGATCAGCGTTCACCGCATCGCGCGGCGCAAGTTTCAGCGTGAGTGTGGAAGAAGGCCGTGCGTCGCTCAGCACCGTTGCTGGCGTCGTTCGAGTCCAGGATCAGGCTGCGGTACCTCAAGACATCAACATCCGTCTTGTCGACGACCTGGGACGGCCGGTCTCATCCGGCGCGCAGTTCAGCGTACGAGCGCGCAGCACCCGTCAAGTCCAAGTTCAGGTGACTGACAAGAACGATAAGCCGCTTCCCGATCTGCCGGTGCTGTTCTCGCTCGGCAACCCGTGCCTGGGCTCGCTCGGTTTAGGAGCCGTGGCGGGACTCACGATGGTGCAGAAGACCGACAAGCGCGGAATCGCGACAGTGCCATTGATTGCCGGGGCGGCCAAGTGCGCAGCCTCGATCGTCGCCAAGGTGGAAGGGACTAACGCATCTGTCACCATTCGCACGAACGTCTCACCGGGCCCTGGATTGTTGTCACCGCGCAATCTAAGCATTTTAGGAGCTGCGGTAGGGGGAACGATCGTAGGCGTTGTGCTCGCCAATTCAGGAAGCAATGAGCCGATCGCGCCTGTGCCTCCGCCCGTGGTCAAGCCGTAACCCTACGAGCGCAGGGATCCTTGCCTGCATGGGCGCCGCCGAGCGGTGATTTGGTTCACTCTCAAACAGATGAAGCGCGGGCTTCATTTGGACCGCGGCGGCGTCTGTTCGTTGCCGCCGCTTTTGGCAAACGCCGATGCGCACTGAATGTCTCTACGGACTGCGGCGGCGTCTGTTCCTTGCCGCCGTTTTTGGCAAACGCCGATGCAGCGTTGGCCGCCTGCGCTGCATCTGTTCTTTGGGCCAACGGCCCTGAAGCAACCTTTCGCACAACAACGGAGAAGCAGCATGTCTAGATTCCCAATCTCGCGCTCGGTAGCCGTGGTTTCGCTCTTGTTAACATTGCTCGCGCCGTCCGCGTTTCGAACAAGCGCCGCGCAAACGCGAGAACGCGGACTGAAGATCAAAGTCGGGGCCACCAACGGCGAGATGTCTTCAAGCAACGGCGCGCCCGTCGGATTATGGGCGGTGATCATCGGAGTCTCGCGATACCTGTACGGCGATCAGGATCTCGATGGGAATCATATCTCGAACCTCAAGCACGCGGCGGATGACGCCGACGCCGTGCGAGACTTTCTGAGGAGCCCCGAAGGCGGCGGCTTTCAGGAGGATCACATATTCTCGCTTCAAGATGAGAACGCAACCAAAGCCAACGTCCTGGCCGCTCTTGCGAAGCTCAAGCAAGCCAAGCCCAACGACTTCTTCGTCATCTACATAGCCGCGCACGGAGGAGTGATTCCTACCCTCGATCCGACAACAAACACGTCGCGGGATATTCCGTACTTCCTGCTCTACGACACCGATCTTCGTGAACCTGAGAAGACGGCGCTGAGGATGGAAGCTTTTCGCCAGACGGTCGACGGGCTTGAAGCAAAGAAGGGCCTCGTGCTTTCCGACACCTGCTACAGCGGCGGCGTGCAGTTGATCGGACGAGGCGTGGACGATTCACAGGTCGCGAATCAACGATACCTCGACTTGATGAACAAGATCCCGCAGGGAGTGGGATTCATCTCGGCTGCAAGAGCGACCGAGAGGTCTTATGAAAAGGACGACTTCAACCACGGCGTCTTCACCTACTGTTTGGTCGAAGGACTGAGCGGCACGGCAGACGGAAATGAAGACGGCAAAGTCACATTCGACGAGCTCGTTCAGTATCTGGACGAGCGCGTGCCCCAGATGACCGCCAACAAGCAGCACCCGTTCGCGAACACGACCGCGGTCGAGGCAAACTATCTCGCGTTGTCGGTTGTCACCTACGCCAACCTTGCGTCGAAAGGAGCGAAGGGCGGATTCGGCCTGTTAAAGATTCGAGTGCCCGACATCGACGGCGTCGACGTGGCCATCGATGACAAGCCCGAAGCGACTCTACAGAAGGGCGTGGTGAGATCCTTCAGAGTTCCGGCTGGCGACCACCGGTTGGTCTTTACGAAAGCGGGCACAAAACGCGAGTGGCCGACCAGGGTTGAAGCAGGCAAGAGCTATCCGTTCACGATCAACTTTGCATTCAGCGAGAGCGGTCTGGCCGACGACACGCTGACCGATCCCGGCGAATTCGTGAACGTCTACCTTCCGCCCGATGTCAAAGCTCCAAAGGACGCCGAAGATCTCTTGCGCGCGGGCGTCGACCTCTTCAATAAGCAGGACTACAGGAAAGCTATCGAAAAGCTCAACCAAGCGAACGACAAGTTCGATTCGAAGTCGAGGGCCGAGGGAGGCAACTACTCCGAGGCGCTCGTCTATCGCGGTCGCGCCGAGCAGTCACTCGGTCTCGACAAAGAAGCGGTGAAGAGTTTTCAGCGCGCGCTTCAACTCCGGCCCAGCGACTTCGAGACGAAGACGCTGCTTGCGGAAGCCCGCTTCAACGCGGTAGCCAACCTCGATCAAGTGGAACGCGACCTGAGAGAGGTCACAAACGCGCATCCTGATTTCGCGTTCGCGCGAGTCGTGCTCGCGGACTTGCTGCATTATCTGGGCAAGCCTCGGCAAGCTGAGTGGGAACTGAGACTAGCGATCAATGACGATCCGAGTTACCCGGCGGCTTATCTCGCATTGGCCGACGCGCTCACCTATCAGCCTTCACAGGACAAGCAGAAGGAAGCGATCAAGATGGCCGAGAAGGCGCTCGAGCTGTTTAAGAAAGTGAGCGAGAAAAAGGTGAAATTCTCAACGGGCCTCAAGCGGCTTTCGATCTCGCACGTGATCTTCGGCCACGCGAATTACGCAAACAACAACGTGATGGCCGAAGCTCATCACATGCTGGCCAAGACCCGCACGCGGTATGTGCAGTACAACTCGAGAAAGCTCAATGATCGAGAGAAGTCCGGCTATTTGGATTCGGCGCGCCTGGGGCTGACCGAAGCGTTAGGCCTCGCTCAGAAGCTGACGGATAAGCGGCGACTCGCGCTTGTGCTCGAGACGAGCTCGACGAATCACTTCTATAGAGGCGAACTACCCGCGGCAATCGAAGACGGCAAACAAGCGCTCAAAGTAGCGGCCGCGTTCCCCGATATGAAGGACCTTCCGGATGTTCACCTGACGTTGTATGGCGCTTACAAGAGCTCACAGGACTACGCGAAAGCGGCGGACAGCTTGCAGAAGTACATCGACGTGGGCAACCTGAACCCGGCAGACCTAGCGAATAGAAAGCAAGAAGTCACCGCTCTGTTGAATAAGGCCCGCGCGAACGGCCAGATTAAGTGAACCTACGAGTTCGTCCGAATTCGAACATCGCCCGTGAGCCGGACGGGGCCGCCCTCCGTAAGGAGGGTCATGTTTATAGACCCCAAGACGGACCCGGTCGCCCTCCGTTAGGAGGGTCATGTTTATAGACCCCGAGACGGACCCGGTCGCCCTCCGTTAGGAGGGCAATGTTTATAGACCGTTTAGTTTGACGCGACCCTCCGCTAGCTAGGAGGGCAATGTTTTTGGCTTAAGTCTTGAAAGCACATGGCCCTCCTGACGGAGGGCGACCTGTCTCCCCACAGTTTCTATAAACATCGCACTCCTACGGAATGCATCCACCAACTCCGAGGGTGGGATTTCGGAAAGGCTGCGGAAGACGATCCATCAGCCTCTCATCGCTTCAGCGTCCTCACACGAAATCCGATCTCCTTCCGCGTAGGCGAAGGTGGCGTCATCAGTTCACGAATCGCATCGAAGACTACCTTGAATTGCCGGTCATATTTCTTTTCAAGCTCTTCGAGCTTGCGAGCAAGTTCGGCGTTTGAGGCGAGTATCTGGCGCAAACGAACGAAGGAACGCACAACTTCGACGCTGGCACGGACCGCTCGCTCGCTATTGAGAACATTAGCTGCCATGATCGCGCCGTGTTCGGTAAAGGCATAAGGAAGATAGCGCCTGCCACCGTGAGATCTTGAGGTCGCAATTTGCGACCTCAAGTTTGAACCGCCAATCTGGTCCTTCAAAGCGCTTAGCTCTGCGGCCGTCAATTGGAACATGAAATCGTCGGGAAATCGTTCACGATTGCGCCGCACCTGCTCGTTGAGACGCTTGGTTGACACGCCATATAGCGCCGCGAGGTCGGCGTCCAGAATTACCTTCTCACCACGAATGAGCAGGATTCTATTCTCAATCCGCTCCACGGGTATTTTTATCAGTGCTTTGCTCATGTGGGTTCTCTAAGGTCACAATTCGTGACCTTATACTCTGCCGTGAAGTAAGGCCTCCGCGTCGGTCTGCGAAACTCAGTTATCCGGGGCCTTGTCCGCGTGAAACTCGTCATCCAGATCGATCTCGACATCGGGCATAGGCTCGAACTTCGACTCATCGAACGGAGGCATCTCGGGTTCGGGCGCTCCGAGTTCCTGGAGATGCTTCTGCGCCGCGACGAGTCCCCAGTGATAAGCGAACGGCGGCCCATCACACCACGCGAGGCGATAGGCTTGGGTAGCGGCGTCGGTGGCTTTATCCAGATTGCCCCCGTCGCGTTCAAGATGGGCCAGCACGTTGCACGCGTCGGCGTGGAAAAGCGGATACGGCCCGCGCTCGGCAGAGTCCCAAACGTCATCAAGTAATTCGCGCGCTTCATCCGGCTTGCCCTCCCGCCGCCGCAACTCGGCAAGCGCAATGAGCGCGGCAAGTTCTTCTTCAACATAGTTCACCTGCCGCGCACGAGTGAGCGCATGATGCAACCGCTCGTCGGCGATAGGAAGATCGTGCAGCCCCAAGGCCGCTGCTCCTTGCAGACGCGCCGCGCGGATGAAATCACGCTCCAGCGTTAGAACATGCGCCAGTTCCCAAGCACGGTTCGCTAAGCGGATCGCATCCGCGAACGCCTCGCACCACAGCGACCGTTGCGCGAGGAAACAACTAACCACGCCCTCACCCGTGTCGAAGGGCCGGCCGACAAATATTCGCAAGGATCGCTGCAGAGCAGATACCGATTCGTTTGCCATACCGGCGGCCAATTGCGCCAAACCGAATTGCATCAGACTATATGCTTCCCAAAAGAGATCCTTCGTCGCGCGTGAGATGGCCAATGCGTGCCTTCCAGATGCTTCCGCCTCAAGCATCGCGCCACATAACCGTTGTGCGTCAGATAGATTGCACAAAGTAATCTTACGTTCGTCTTCGCGCTTCATCTCCCAGTGAATCTGGCGGCGATACAACGCTGCTGCGCGACCCGGCTGTCCGCTAAGATGATATCCTTGCGCCAGCGCCCCGAGCATGAATGCCCGACCGCGAGGATCATCCAAACGAGGCAACCGATCGAATCCATTGGGGAATAGCATTTCCAGGAGTTCAACCCGCTGGCGGCTCGCGCTTAGGCGATAGAGCATTGCTTCGTTCAATCGACTGTAAAACAGTATTCCAGCATCATCATACCGTCCCAGCCCAATCAGCGTGTTGTAAAGCTCGATGGCCGGCGTCAGGTCCTCCAGTCGGCTGACGCTGCGGTAATCGTTGACCATGGGCAACGTTTCAAAATGCGCTTGCAGGTCGGTGTATACGCCGCGCCGCGCGTCGTCGCCCAGTCCGCTCCACACCACGCCGCGCACAATCGGATGCAAGTCGTACCGGTTGGCGCGCTTGTCCCAACCGACCAGCCCGCGGTCTTCCAGCTCGGCTAGTACCGCATCGAGTTTCCGCTCATCGGCGCACGCTTTTCTTCGCCGATCAACAGTGCAGTCAGCGTATCGTAGCTCGCTGGCATGCGGAACGCAGAGATGATGTTCAGGGTTCTCTTGGCTGGCTCATCAAGTCCGCGCAAGGCGAAAGACAAAACGTGTGAGCGCGTCTGCACCAGCGGCAGGTTGAAAGGATTGAACTCGGGATTGTGCTCGCGCCACTGGTCGAAGTCACCCGGCGCGCGCCGATACTGGGCTATCTCGCTCGCGAGCGCCTGAATGAGCAACGGGTGGCTGTCGAAGGTGCGAAACAGCCGCAGCAGCTCATCGCGCGAACCACTGACCCCAAACGAGCGCCACAAACTGAGCGCGTCATCTTCGCTCAAGCCGCCCAGAAAACAAGCAAAGCAACCGGGCTTTGGCTCGCCATGTCGAGTCTGCAAATCAGCCGGATACAGCCGCGTGCTGATCAGTATCCGCGAGGCGTGAACCTGCGCCAGCTTGCGCAAAAAGCTCCCTACGCGCGGGTCAGCAGTTTTCCGCAAGAGGTGCTGACCGACGAACGATTGCGCCGCGCTTTCCGGCAAGCCGAGCGCGTTCGTCACGTAGTTCGCGGCTCGTTGATCCAGATCATCATCGGCCAGTCGATTGGCGTCCATGCGCGCGTAAGCAATCAGAATGCGCTCCAAGCCATCGAGCGTCAGCAGGTATGGTTCACGATCGAGAATCGAGAGCAACTGTTCTTCGCGTTCGCCGGGCTTGGTGTTCTTCTCGATGTCTTCTCTGGCTCGTGAGGTCACGTAAGCCAAGGCACGAATGATGAAATTCTCGAACGACGCGTCACTCTCGTAGAAGCTCCACCACATCCGGCCAGCCAGCGGCTTCATCTCTTGCGGAGCAATATCGTTGAACCATTTCCACGTGAGCGCGCTTTTGCCCATGCCGCCGATGGCGACGAAGTTGAAGATGCGCGAGTGGTAAACTTCGGCGCTCGGTTTCGCTACCCAATCGGTCAGGAGGTTGAGTTCGGTTTGCCGGCCAATCAATTCGCGCGCCTGCAACAGCGTGTATGGATGCGCGATGTACGTGTCCGGCGGTTTGGGAATGTCGCTGACGTAATGAAAAGCGGTCAGGTCAGGCACGCGCAGTTGCGACAGGCTGTTGATGGCGTGCGCTCGCAGATCGGAAGGCGACTTGAAGAAGTTGACGACATTCTCTATCTCGACTCGGCTTTTGAATTGCGCCAGCTTCGCCGCGTTCTCGCCCGTATCTATGTCGTCGATTGTGAAATCAGCGAGCGGATGGTTCTTGTCGATAACGAAAATAGAGCGAGGAATCTTGCGTTCGACGGCGCGGTTGTATTCCATTTCAGTGATGGAAATCTGTTGGTGGTTGTTGGTCTTAGGCACATAGCCATAGCGATGCGCGAATACGCCAACATAAACGTCTGCTTCATCCACCATCTTGAGCGAAGCCGCGATAGCTTCTGCATCGTTGGCGGGCAGGTGTTCCATCATCGTTGGAAACATGCCTTGGCGCAGACAAGCATCCATCACCTCTTTGCGGTGCTTCGGCAGGTCACGCGCGGTGCTGCTGATCATTACTGTGAGTCGCTCGGGCATAGGTTGAGAGTGGCGCTTCCTGATCACGAGAGCGGTAAGATGTTGCTACTCTATACGAGACCGGCTGAATCTTATGCTGTCTCACACCAGGTAATCAAGTTGACAATGACACTGGAAAGGCGGCCCACTACCAGCCCGCCTTCTTCCTTTTGGCTCCCTAATGCTGAAGCCACGACCTTGCGAAATGCCATAGATTGAAACCGAGAAATACCCCCAACGGCAGTTGGGGATCGTTCAGATACAGCCTACATCGACGCGGCCCGCTTTGCTTCTTTGAATACCCCCAACGGCAGTTGGGGGATCGTTCAAGTACAGCCTACATCGACGAGGCCCCGTGTTTCTCGAATACCTCAACGGCAGTTGGGGGATCGTTCAACCACCAGTCTAGTTACGCGAGACTTCTTGTCGCGTCGATATGCCAGGTGTATCGTCTCGCCATGCAGCTCGAACCGTTGGTCACTCTGCACTGGGCGTTTCAGCTTCATTACCTGCTGTGCTTTCGCTCTAATCGGCGGCGAACCTTGTTCGCTGGAAACGAGCGGACGGCTTTGCTCTCAAACTTGCTGACCGAAATCTGCGGTCGTCATGACTATCACTTGCTAGAGGCCGAGCCTCATACAGATCACCTTCGCTGCCTGCTGAGTCTGCGCCCGAATCACGTCATCTCGAATGTGATCCAAACAGTTAAGACCAACCTCTCGCGCGAGTCTTGTATCGCAGTCGCGCTGACCCCGCCGGTCTGGGAGCGCGGCTATCTTGCGCGGGCGGTTGGGCGCGTGCGAATAGACGCAGTGAGGAGATATCTTGATAGCCAGGCCGAGCATCACGGCTATACCTCTCGTCTACGGCCGCCGGTGTTTCGTTATGTCGCTCGCCAGCCCGTGTCACTGAAAGCTGCGCACGCCGCTTTCGATCTCAACTATCACCTGGTGTTTGCAACTCGCTACAGGCGCGCAGTATTCGACTCGCGAATCGGTGGCGAACTGGGCACGTACTGGCTGAAGGTCGCAGAGAAACGAGGCTTCGCAATAGACCGGATGAGCGTTCTGCCCGATCACGTTCATCTGATGGTGAGAACCGTCCCGAAGATGAGCATCGAAGTTTGTGCGCTTGCGCTGATGAACAATGCGCAGCATTGGATCGCGAAGCGGTATCCGCAGGAGATCGTTAAGGCGAAAGTTGATCAGCTTTGGCAA
>JBGQGO010000016.1:0-23180 GCA_041497455.1 Blastocatellia bacterium
GGGATCGTGGGGATCGCGGTCGTCACGGTCGCGCGCAATCCGGCAACCGGAACACCGGGCTTGTACGGGCTATTCATGGCCGTGCCAGTCTTCGTGAGCGCGGCGCTGGTGCTCGCGTCGATCCTGCGAAACCGGCCCGAGGGCCAGCTCAAGGCGATCGCGCTTGCGCTCTTCGGGTTCCTCTACATCGGGTGGATGTTCGGCCACGTAGCGTTTCTCGCAAACACTCGGAATGCTTACGGCTACCTGCTCTACCTGCTCTTCGCCGTCGAGCTCAACGACGTTGCTGCGTTCACTTGCGGGAAGCTCTTTGGCCGCCGGCCGCTCTGCACCAACGTGAGCCCCTGGAAGACGCGCGAAGGTGCGCTCGGCGCAGTGCTCATCTCGGCGCTGTTCCCGCTGGCGGTGCGTTTCGCGCTGCCGGACTTCTCTGCGCTCGAGTGTGTTGTCGCGGGCCTGATCGTCGGCGTCGGCGGCTGCCTCGGCGATCTCTCGATCAGCGTCATCAAGCGCGACATCGGGGTAAAGGACATGGGCACGCTTATCCGCGGCCACGGCGGCGTGCTCGACCGCATCGACAGCCTGATTTACACCGCGCCGCTGTTCTTCCACTTTGCGCGGTACGCTCATGGGCTGTGAGAGATGCAACTAAGCAGGCTTATGAAAAAGTCGATAACACCCCAAATACCACCCACGGCAGTGGGTGGATCGTTCAGGTGCGGCCTACAACAGAGGCGGCTCGCCCCTCGGTTTTGGTTATCTCTCTCCCCTCGCGCCGCGAGGGGAGAGAGAGGGCAAAACGGGAATCTCGGGTGCGCCCCTATGTAGGCTGGGCTTGAACTATCCACCCACTGCCGTGGGTGGTATTCGGGAAGCAGTCGAGGAGCCTTCGTCTCGTAGGCCGCACCCGGGGAGCATATGGAAGACACGAACTGGCGCTACGATACCGCAAAAGACAGCGGGCTCTCATTTGTTGATCGGCTCAAGCAGTGCCCGCGCGAGCCCGACCCGCTCGTCTACTCCGCGCGCGTGGCGGCCGCTGTGGCGATTCGCGCATTCTTGAGGACCTACAACCGCTTCGACATCGTCGGGCGAGAACATCTTCCTCGCGAAGGCTCGTTCGTGCTCGTCGCCAATCACGCGAGCCACCTCGACGCCGTCGCGCTCCTGTCCGCGCTGCCGCTTCGGTCGCTGAACCGCGCCTATCCGCTCGCGGCTCGCGATTACTTCTGCGCGAACGAGCTTCGCTTAGCGCTCACGGCGATCATTGCGAACGTCATGTTGTTCGACCGCAATTCGAAAGGCGTGGATGGCTTGAAGCTCTGCCAACGAATGCTCGAAGAGCGAGGCAACGTGCTCGTGATGTTCCCAGAGGGCACGCGCTCGATTGACGGCCGCGTCGGCATGTTCAGACGTGGTGTCGGCTTGTTGCTCGCCGGCGCCCCTTATCCGGTCGTGCCCTGTTACATTGACGGGACGTTCAAGGCGTGGCCCAAAGGCGCGTTAATCCCCCGTCCAACACGCGTGCGTCTCGCGATCGGCGAGCCACGCACCTACGAGCGGGTCGAGCGCACCGACGCGGGCGCGCTGCACATCTGCGCGGACCTTCGCCGCGCGGTGCTCGCGCTCGCGTCCGAACCCTGGCCGCATACCGTGCGGCCTATCTCACAGGAAGCCTACCAATGATAAACGTACTGACACACACAGATGCTATTCCCGAAATCACGCCGACAGAGCATTCATTGACACTCGCGGACGGCACGGAGCTGTTCTACCGCGCGTGGATTGCGCGCGAGCCTACGCGAAAAGCGCTGGTCATCTTTCACCGGGGCCACGAGCATTCGGGCCGGTTGGAAGACGTCGTGCGCGATCTTCATCTGCGCGGCGTCGCGGTCTTCGCGTGGGACGCGCGCGGCCACGGCCGCTCCGGCGGACCGCGCGGTTACGCGCCGACCTTTGGTCATCTCACGAGGGACGCGGACGAATTCATTCGTCACGTTTCGGAGACGCACGGGATACGGATCGAAGACATAGTTGTCCTCGGACACAGCATGGGCGCGGTTACAGTCGCAGCGTGGGTCCACGACTACGCGCCGCCCGTACGCGCGATGGTGCTCGTGACTCCAGCGCTGCGCGTGAAGCTCTACGTGCCGTTCGCGCGGACGGCGCTGCACATTATGCGATTTCTATTTCGGCGCAGACCTATGTTCATATCGAGCTACGTCAAGGGGCGATTGCTCACACACGATGAGGAACAGGCGCGCCGCTACGACGAGGACCCGCTCATCTCTCGCAGGATCGCCGTGAACGTTTTGCTTGGACTGCACGACACCGCGAAGCGCCTCATTGCCGACGCGGGCGCGATCCGAACGCCGGCGCTCGTGCTCGCTGGTGGTTCCGACTGGGTTGTGGATCTCTCGGCCGAACGCGAGTTCTTTGACCGGCTCGGCTCAAACGTAAAGCGGATGCGAGTCTTCGACGGGATGTACCACGACATCCTCCACGAGAGGGACCGGCGCGCCGTTCTTAACGATATCAGGGTCTTCGTTCGCGGAGCGTTCGCCCGTGACGAAATCCCGTGCGACACGGACCAGGCATATACGCGCGCTGAATACGAGCGTCTGCGCGCGCCGCTGCCGCGATTCTCGCCCAGGCGTTTCTGGTTCGCTGCCCAGCGCGCATTCTTGAAGACATACGGGCGTCTCAGCAACGGTATTCGACTCGGATGGCGGGCGGGGTTCGACTCAGGCAGCTCGCTCGATTACGTTTATGAAAACCGCGCGCGTGGCGCGTTGCTGCTCGGGCGGATCATCGACCGATTCTACCTGAACAACGTGGCGTGGGCTGGCATTCGGCAACGCAAGGCGAACATCGAGAAGCTCCTCGGCGACGCCATCGCGCGCGTGAGCGAGAGGGGCGCTCCGGTGCGCATCCTCGATGTCGCTACCGGGCAAGGTCGATACGTTCTCGATACGCTTGCGTCGCGCGAAGACCAAAACGTGACCGCCGTACTTCGTGACTACTCGCATGCGAACGTCGAGGCGGGCCGCACGCTCGCGGTGCGGCTCGGTCTGAAAGGCGTCCTGTTCGAGCAAGCGGACGCTTTCGACGAAGCCTCGTACGCGTCGCTCGCCCCGCGCCCGAACATCGCGATCGTCTCAGGATTATTCGAGCTGTTCCCCGACAACGCGCCGGTTCGGCGGTGTCTCGGAGGAATAGGCGACGCGATCGAGGAAGGAGGCTATCTCATTTACACGGGCCAGCCGTGGCACCCACAGATCGAGATGATCGCGCGCGTGCTGACGAATCGCGACGGCGAACCGTGGGTGATGCGGCGTCGCACTCAACGCGAGCTCGATGAACTCGTGCGGGAGGCCGGCTTCGAGAAGATTCGGACGGAAGCCGGCGGCAGGGGAATCTTCACGGTGTCGCTCGCGAAGAGGCGCCGCGATGTCCGATAGCATCGGCGTCCGAGCGCGGCCACATCAATCGTCCATTCGAAGGCGTGAAAACATCGAATCTCGAGTTCGTAGTACGGCCTTTAGGCGGAAGTTCGTAGCTGTCGCTGGATTCAGCCGCAGGGGTCAAACACTTGTTAAGCACACGGCAACAACTTCCGCCTGAGGGCCGAACTACGAACTCCGCCCGGGTTTTCTTGTTGCATTGGTGTGGAACCGTTCGCGTGGCCTGGAACCGCTGCCTGACTAATGACCGGCGGCCGTGGGCAGAGGCAATCTTGCTTTCGGCGGCTCTTTCGCTGCTGTTCGTTCTCGTCTATGGCGGGTGCAACGATCTCGCGTCGCGACGGACGGACCTGGAGACGTGCTTCTTCGCGTGGGAGCTGCGAATCCCGTTCGTACCTGCCCTCATCGTGCCGTACATGAGCATAGACCTGTTCTTCGCCGCGTCCTTCCTGCTATGCGCGGATAGGATCGAGTTGCGCGCGCACGCCCGTCGGATCGGTCTGGCGATCATCATCGCGGGTTTGGGGTTTCTGGTGTTTCCGCTTACAGCGGGCTATCCGCGCCCCGAGGTGAGCGGATGGACCGCTTGGTTGTTTGAGTTCCTTTGGTCTTTCGACAAACCGTACAATCTCGTTCCGTCGCTGCACGTCGCGCTCGCCTCGCTGCTTTGGCCTTTGTACGCGCGGCACACGCCCCCGCACTCTCATGCCCCGCTTCGGTGGTTCGTGCACGTGTGGTTCACGCTGATCATCGCGTCTCCGCTCCTTACGTGGCAGCATCATTTGCTCGACGTAGCGACGGGCGCGATGCTCGGCCAGGTCTGCATGTTCGCCTTTCCCGAGCGGCGCGATCGCGCGCTTGTGCGCTCATCGGCGAACCTCCGAGTCGCGCTGCTCTACGCGGCGGGCTCGGCGGCGCTCGGAATACTGGCGATCGCGCTCGGCTTCTGGTTCTGGCTGCTGCTGTGGCCGGCGTCGTCGCTCGCGCTCATCGCGATTGCGTATGTGCGCGGGAACTCGGCTGTGTTCCGGAAGTCGAATGGAAGACTTCCGATCAGCACGCGCGTCGTGCTCGGGCCGTACTTGCTCGGCGCGTTCGCTCGGCTGTTGATTTACAGACGCCGCGGCGATGCGTGGGTCGAGGCCGCGCCGGGGGTGTACTGTGGGAGGTTGCTCACCAAGCGTGAAGCGCTTGCGGTTCGGGCGATGGGCGTGACGGGCGTGCTCGACCTCACAGCGGAGCACGCAGAAACACGAGCGTTTCCGGAGATCGAATCCTTGAACCTCGCCGCGCGATCGCTTCAGGAGATCGAGTACTTGAACGTGCCGGTGCTTGATTTGACACAGCCTTCACGAGAGCAGCTCAACGCAGCCGTCGCGTTCATCGCGGAGCACGCTCATCGTGGCGGAGTGTATGTTCATTGCGCGCTTGGCGTCTCTCGCAGCGTGGCAGCCGCCGCGGCATACATTACATCGCAGCAAACGGAACCGAGTCCGCACGCCGCCGTATTCGTCTGAAGCGCGAGCGAAACATACTTGTGACTCCATTTGAATGCAAGATAGTGGCTAGAAACGGTGCGTGACGCCTCTTTCCGCAACCCACCACGGAATTATTATTGACCCTATTTGTCGCTGAATGTATCGTTAGCTTATCCATTTGGGCCTGTTGCAGGTGACTGGCGCCGGCCCTCACCAACCGCCGTCTCCAGGCGAGAATCGAAGCCCCTAGCTCGAACCCCGACGGTCCTGCCCCTCCTGTTCGATCCCCAAAACGGAAGTCGTTCCCGCAGCGGCGCCCACGCCCGACTTTCCAATGCCGATTCCGATTCGACGGAATGAGAGATTCATTATGTCGATGCATCTTGATCTGGTGAAGACGCTGAGCAGTCATAGCAGCGACGTCAATGCGGTAGCCTTTTCCCGCGACGACAGGTTCCTCGCATCCGGTGGCGGCGATCGCACCGTTCGCTTATGGGAGGTTGGCACGCAGCAATTACTCCATACGATGGAGCACGGCGAGTGGGTCAACGACGTCGCCTTCGTTCCCTCGGGCCAGGCCGTCGCATCAGTCGCTCGCGATGGGTCGATCAAAATCTGGGGCGTCAAGACCGGCCAATTACTCGGCGCCATCCAGGCCCATCCGAAAAACGCGACCAGCCTCGCCTTTTCGCCAGACGGCGCCCGCATCGTCTCGGGCGGCGATGAGGGTGCGATCCGCGTCTACAATCTGCGAGAGAAAAAGATGGTAGGCGGGGTCAACGCGCACACGGGATGGGTGTGGCGCCTGGCGTTCACGGCGATCGGCGATCGATTGCTGTCGGCCGGCGGCGACTGCCTCGCTCGACTCTGGCGGTTCGGCGGCAAAGATAAGCCGATTGTGCTCGAGGGACATAAGGACGAAGTCCTCTATGCGAGCTTCTCACCCGACGATCGGTTTGTGGCGACCGCAGCCAAGGACGGCGCTGTCAGTTTTTGGGAGAGCGAGTCAGGGCGCCTCATCTACTCCTTTCAAGCGCACGAGGGCGCAGTCAACGCAGTCAACTTCTCGCCCGACGGGATTCATCTGGTAACCGCAGGAGCCGACAAAACGGTTCGCATCTGGCAGGTGGAAAGCGGCCAGCTCGTGCGCGAGATAATCGGCGGCTACGACTACATCGCGGAGGCGGTGTTCTCTCACGACGGAACGCGAATGGCTTCGTGTGGCGGCGACGGCGCCGTCAAAATCTGGGCGGTGAAAGATAAGGAGGCTTACTCGGCAGTGCGCGATCCCGATCTCGAGATCGAAGTGGAAGACGAAAAGCGCCAGGTCGGGGTCTCGTCTTACGCGGTGGGCGAGAGCCTTTTTCACTGCGAGCTCACAGACGGCCTAAAGCTGACGTTTCTCAAGGTCAATAATCAGAAGGATGCGCTCGGCGCAGGAGAGCCGCCGCGCGTGGCTGCCAGCTTCACTGGTGACGAGCTGAGCATAATCAGCGGCGATGGTATTACGCTGCTCAAGCTCGACCTCGCGAGTTTTTCGGTGACCTACGATCGCACCGAGGGAGCGGCGGCGCCGTGGGAAAGCGAGAGTCAAGCGGATCCAGATCCAGGCACAGGGTCCGCCCTTGAACGAGAGCCGGACGATTCCGGTGGAACGGCGAGCGCGGCTCCTGGGGATGAATTTGAAATCGAACGGACCGACAGCACGGCTTCCGGGCAGTACAAGAGCTTCGAGAAGCACGGTGAGTTACTGATACGGGATCGCATCGCGTCGGGTCACTTGATCCGATTGGTGCGCTTTGACGCCAACACCCTCTACGTTCTCTTCGATGATCGCGATGATCCAACGCTGCTATTGAAGGGCGACACGATGGACGTACGTGACGCCGGCGGCGTTGATATTTTTCGCTTGAACCTTCGCTCGATTGAACCCGTGATCAGCCGGCGCGGCGCCACAAAGGACAAGGGCGACGCGCCGGCAGAGGGCGCATTAGCAGAGCCCAAGTCCCCGCCTGACCCGATGGTTCTTTCAGGCCTCGCCGAGAGCATGGCGTGCGACGGCTCGGAGCCGCGCTTGCACAAGATTCTGTCGAAGGCGGTGCGGTCGAAGGCATCTGATATTCACGTGCCTTCGGGCGCGCCGATCCAGGTCCGCCGTAACGGTCGCCTCGAGCGGTTCGACGAACGGGCCAGCCCGCCGAAAGAGGTCGGTGAGCTGCTGTTCGAGATCCTCACCGAGGAGCAACGAAAGCGCTTTCTTGAAACCAATGATTTGGACTTCAGCTATGAGGTCAAGGGTGTGGGAAGGTTCCGCGCGAACGTCTGCCGGCAGCACCGCGGAATCGACGGCACCTTCCGCGTGATCCCCGACGTGATCCCTTCGCCGGAAGCGCTGGGACTTCCTGCGAGCGTTCTCCTGCTGACGAAGCATCACCAGGGTCTCGTGCTGATCACTGGTCCTGCCGGCCAGGGCAAGACGACGACGATCGCGACGCTGGTGAACTTGATCAACAGCGAGAAGCCGCTTCACATCATCACCGTCGAAGACCCGATCGAGTTCGTTTATCCGATCAAGTGCGCCGTAGTCAATCAGCGAGAAGTCGGCAAGCACACGCTGTCGTTCGCCAACGCGCTGAGGGCGGCGCTGCGCGAAGACCCGGACGTGATCGTGGTCGGTGAGATGCGCGACCTGGAAACGATCGCGTTGGCAATCACCGCCGCTGAGACGGGCCATCTGGTCTTCGGCTCGCTGATGACAACCAACGCTGCCCAGACTGTGGACCGCATCCTCGATTCGTTCCCTGCCGGCCAGCAAGCGCAAATCCGCACTATGTTGTCGGAATCGCTGAAGGGAATCGTATCGCAGCAGCTCGTCCCCGGCGCGGACGGCAAGGGGCGGGTGCTTGCATGCGAACTGCTGTACTGCAATCTTGCGGTCGCCAACATGGTTCGTGAACGCAAGACCTTTCAGCTCAGCTCCGTCATGCAGACAAGCCGCAACGTCGGCATGCAGCGGATGGACGATGCGCTGTTCGACCTTTCGCAGGCGGGCCGCATAACGCCGGAGACAGCGATGAGGTGCGCGCACGAGCCGAAGGCGATGGAGCCGCGCCTCAAACCGGGGCCGGCGTTGAATCCGGCTCCCAAAGCCAGATAGGCAGCGATTTCGGATTGCGGATTGCGGATTTCGGATTAGGGTCGCGTGAGGGCACTATCTGATCACTCCGAGACCTGAATCCAAAATCCAAATGGAGTGAGAGATGCCAAGAATCGACAGTCTGTTTAGAGAAATGCCGGAGCGAGACGCTTCGGACTAGCACATCGTAGTCGGAAGGCCGCCGGTGTTCCGCATAAGCGGCGAGATGGTTCAATCCGAAAACGATGTGCTTACACCGGCGGCAGCGAAGGAGCTTCTGTACGAGATACTCGCTCCAGCGCAACGTCAGCGGATCGAGGAGCATCTCGACCTCGACTTCGCTTATGAGATCGAGGGCCTCGCCCGGTTCCGAGCCAACATCCTGCATCAGCAGCGCGGCATCGGCGGGGTCTTCCGTTTGATCCCGTCAAAGATCCTGACGTTGACGGACCTCGGCATGCCCGACATCGTGCGCAAGCTGTCTGAATTCACGGGCGGGTTGATTCTCGTCACCGGCCCGACCGGCTCGGGTAAATCGACTACGTTGGCGGCGATGGTGAATCACATCAACGAGACGCGCGATGCGCACATTCTGACCGTCGAAGACCCAATTGAGTTCATCCACGAACCGAAGCAGTGCTTGATCACGCAGCGCGAGGTTGGCGCGCACACGATGGACTTCGCAAGCGCCCTGCGTGTCGCCGGCCGGCAGGATCCTGACATCATCCTGGTCGGCGAGATGCGGGATCTGGAGACGATCTCGCTGGCGATGACCGCCGCAGCTTGCGGGCTGCTGGTGTTCGGCACGTTGCACACTAACAGCGCGATCAAGACCGTCGACCGGCTGATTGATGCTTATCCTTCAGACGAGCAGAACCAGGTTCGGGCGATGCTCGCGGACTGTTTGCGGGGAGTTGTCGCGCAGCAACTGGTAAAGACGTCGGACGGGAAGCGCTGCGCTGCGGTCGAGGTGTTACTGGGTGGGAAGGCGCTTGGCAGCATCATCCGCGAAGGCAAGACCTCGATGATTTCGTCTTACATGCAATCGGGAATGGGACAAGGTATGCAGACGATGGATCAATCATTGATGACGCTGGTCCAGGCAGGCAAGATCAAACCGGAGGACGCGGCCTTGAAGGCGATGGACAAATCGGTGTTTGAGAGAATGGCTGCAGGCGGCGGGAAAGCCCCGGCTCAACCGACCTATGGAACGCCCAGTCCACAGCAGCGCCCGCCGGCAGCGAGAAGGTAGCCGAGCCGCCGACCTGGATGCCTATCTTCAGAAGTGAACCAGTTTGTTCAGAAGTGAGGCTGTTTGTTGGGCGTATTGCACGTCGCCCGGTTTGATCTCCAAAGCGAGAATCGCTTCAAGGCAAGCTTCCTAGGATTCGAAGACCCGAGCCGGACCAGTGATCGTCTTGCTCTTTACGCCAGTGATTTTGCAACTGCGCCCTCGGTCGCCAGGTTGCCTCTCAAGATCGCGCACGGGTGCAATCAGAGTTGGCTCTTGTCCGGGCTTCTTCATTAACACCTCACTTCAGTGAGGTGGCGGCGGGCGCAGATTCCTTAAACTGTCTTAACAGTTCATGCGAGCAGCGTGGGCAAACCGGCCTTGGAAACGCTCCACAGCTCTCCACCCATATCCTTAGCGCGTCAGGCAGCCCTGTTCATACAACGGATCATTCCAGGGGCGTACGACATCCTGATCGCTTGGAGGCTCGCTCGGGACATCGCAATCGAAGATGCGCTCTTGCCCGCGTGCCCTCGGCTGATTCACAGATCAGACGGCTTATCTGGAGGGCTGTGTTCCGGAAGTCGAATGGAAGCCTTCCAATCAGCACGCGCGTCGTGCTCGGGCCGTACTTGTTAGGCGCGTTCGCGCGGCTATTGATTTACAGACGGCGCGGCGAGCCGTGGGTTGAGGCCGCGCCGGGGGTGTACTGCGGGAGGTTGCTCACCAACCGTGAAGCGCTGGCGGCGCGGGCGATGGGCGTGACGGGAGTGCTCGACCTCTCAGCGGAGCACGCGGAGACGGGAGCGTTTCTAGAGATCGAATACTTGAACGTGCCGGTGCTTGATTTGACGGAGCCTTCCCGAGAGCAGTTCGACGTCACCGGCGCGTTCATCGCGGAGCACGTTCTTCGTGGAGGCGTGTACGTACATTGCGCGCTCGGCATCTCGCGCAGCGTCGCCGCCGCCACGGCATACACTACATCGCAGCAAACGGAACCACCTCCGGCTCCGATGTGATAGTCTAAAATGCGAGTCTATAAGCTTTGGGACTCCATTGAATGCAAGGTGCCGTGGGTTATCTTGCATTCGAGACTGTCCGCAGCGACCCTGGCGTCTGTCTCATTGCTCGGATCGTTGGAGCGGGCCAATCAGCCTGTCAAGAAAGGTGATTAGTAGTCGCTTGTCCAGCAACTTATGCTCGAACTGATTCTCGTAGGAACGCAAACACCTGTAACAGGATCGCTCACACGTACAACCTTCAAGCATGCCCCGTGCTGTTACAAGTACCGCATCGATCTTTCCCGCGGCCTTGCGCACGTACCCCGCTCCCCCGGCCACTGCGTCGTAGATTATCAGATCACGCCGCTGTTGACCGCTTGGGCCGCGCAACCGAGTGAAGCCGTTTATCTCGCCGGCCTCAGACCCTACTACAGTGTTCGCAGCTTCTATGACAGCGGCCTTAAGACTGGCAAAGAACTCGTCCGATTCTGGCGGAGCATTCTCGAAGCCCATAATCAATACATCTGTTGTGAATCTATAGCCCAGGTGAAACCGATCCGAATTGCCTCCACACGACATACGCCGGTTATGCAGTAGCTTGTGCTCCTCGAACGGTGAACGGTTTGTCGGTGCGTGCCAGTATCCGCAGTTCCTGCACAGAAGGAACCCGCTTCCTAGCTCCTCGATCAAGCCGGTGTTCGTTACAAATATTTCGCCGCGTCGATGATACCCCAGCGAGACGCCGGTCACCGACGACTGTTCACCTTCGCCCTCAGCTTCGAGGAGATACGTTTTACCACCGTAGAATGCGCGCTGGCGGTACTCCTCATCCGCGCCTATCGCCTCGGCGCGCTCGGCAACGAACGACGTTGCAAACAGTACCGGAGAGGTTCGAGGCCGGAACTCCTGCTTACAATGCGGGCACAGGGTGGCTGAGAGGTCAAATGAGACTGAATCACATACTCCGCATCCTTTGTATGTGGTGCTAAGGTCAGGCACCGGCGACCGATGAAAGTCGAGACCTATCATCTGGTATTTTCGGCCATCCATGTAGACCGTGTTGGCGGGGGCATACTCGCGTAACGCAACACTCAGCGAGCGCAACACTGGTCGCTTGACCTCATCCTTCGATATGAGTCTGGCGGTGTCCGAGGGGAACGCATATGACGGCAGGAAACCCTGGTCAGACAAATATGACAGCGGATATGCCCCGTCGATCTGATCCAGAAGCTTGTATAGCAAAGCCTCTCGCTCCGTGAGCTTCGCGGCGAGCTTAGGTTGGCTGCGTCCAAACTTCGCCTTCTCAGTGCTGATTTGAAGCACTTCATTGAACAGCGCATCGCGCTCTGTTAGCCATGCTTGGAAAGACTGCATCAGACTTTCGTAGAACCCGTCGACGATTCGCCCAACCTCATCGCGGTTGATCCACGCCAGCGCGACTCGCTTCGCTTCTTCCTGTCTATCCTTGTTGAATGCCTTCAGGACCGCTTCAACGATGGCATCCCTCTTCTGGCGTACTTCGGTCTCGACCTCGGGAAGCGCAAACTCATCACCGCTCTCGGTGAAGTGCTCTCCCAGAGCGCGACGAAACTGGAAGCTTAGTTTTTCAAGCACCAGCGAATTGACCTGGCGGCGCAGGATAGCGTCCGGAGTGTAAGGTTCCAGCCGCCCGTCGCAACGCCACCGGGCGCACACTCCGCGAATGTTGTGCGTGGTCACACTTCGACACCGCCCGCAGCGAAACAGATCTGCCGGAACTGTTAGCATCACGCGGCCGTGGTTTACCATCCAGACTTTTTGTACGGCCTTCTCGTTCCCGATCTCCTTTTCGATAACGAAGCCCTCGTTGACGAGGAAATCCACCAGGTCAGATAACGCAGAAGCCGCATGCTCCTTATCGACCACCTTCGAAACAAAGTTGACCAGCGAGGTCTGGCCCGCGCTCGCTGAGAAGAAGCCATACGTCCGATAGGGTTTGCCCTGGGTGCCGAGCTTGTTAGTAGTGAATCCCACCGGAAGATTTGCTCGACCAAAGACTGTTCCACGCGACTCAAGCGGTTTGAGCAACATCTGATGCGAGAAGGCGCGCTTCAGCCGCATCTCGTCCAGCAACGCCGCCAGCAGGTGATACAGCTCCGATTCCGAAAGCCTCCACTTTGCCTGGATATCCCTCGCCTCTCGAGCATCGCGTAGTTGGTCATCAAGATGTTCGGGAGCTGGTGCGGGTCGCGAATGTCGCGGCGGTACCAGAGGGCTTCGACGGGCAGCTTGCTGGGCCGCAGTTCTTTGTTGTGCAGCTCGGCGTCGCGCTCGTCCTCGGGTGTATCGCCGGCGTAGCGGGCAAAGGTGACTTTCGTTCCGGGCAGGTATTTTGCGAAGCGCTCGTACTGATCGTTGGCCAGGGCATTCATCGGATAGAGAATAAGCGCTTTGATTCCAGGGCCAGGGTTCGTTAGGCAGTGATTCAGGATCGGTAGTAAGAAGGCTTCGGTCTTTCCAGAGCCGGTTCCGCTTGAGACGATGGTGTTCTTGCCTTGGATGATCTGCTCAATAGCTTCGTCCTGATGAGTATAGAGCCTCCACTCACCGAAGGGCGGATGCCACGCGCCCTTGTCATCGGAGTAAGCACCCGCCGTCAACAGTTTGTCGTTGAGCGCGAGACTCTTCTTTTCCTCCGCGAGTGTCTGTTGTGCGAGTTCATAAGGGCGTTGAAGTGAGAGGTACGGCCCGCGCCAGAGTAGGTTTGCCTGCTCGATGTGAGCGTACATCTGGGAACGCAGATCGTCGTCTATGACAGGGAAGGCTGTCTTGATGTAGTTCTTGTAAGTCGCTTTGACGCGTTCGACGATGTCGATCGGTTGCATAACCTTGTGAAACCCGTTGCTCCCCTAAAGGCGTTTTTCGTTATTGGCTTGAGCTTCTGCCGAGCGGCTATCAGCCAAACCAGCTATTGTAGAACGATCTGCTGGACCTATGTTGAAGAGAGCTAGAACCGATTCGTCGATGCTGGCGTCAAGAACATTCTCTTCTGCCGTCTTTGCTTTTAGGCGGCGCTTGACCAGCACCACGATACGTTTGAGAGCTTCTCGCACATGGTCATCCGCTCCTTCGACCAAACACTTCGGAAGCGGCACGTCCTTGACATCCTCAATCAAGAGTTTCGGGAAGAGTGCCTTCTTTGCCTTCGCGGACCGTGCATTGTGGTAAAAGTAGAATAATCTTGAGTTGATAATGGCGAGCACAACCAGTAAGGGCATGTCTGGCCCCTCATCGCGGTTCAAGACACACAATATGTCTCTGCTGAAGTAGAACTCTTCGTCGGTATATGTGGCCTTCACTTTTCCCGCATCGCCTGTGATCTCCTGAACTAGAATGCGCGGTTTCGTGAAAACGTCTTTGTTCCTGGGGACGGATAACCAATGGCCGTACTTGACCCAACGCTGTCCGTTCCAGCTCAGTCCATATCTCTTAATATCTCCGCCGCTTAGATCACGACCGAAGCCGCGGCGGGATTCGTTAGAATGATAAACCTTCGCTCCTATAGTTGCCTTCGTAAATGGGCGACCAGTGAGATCCTCACCCTTCCCCACTACGTATGCCTCGTAACCTGACGTGACGTAAGCGTAGGCTCCTAGCTTCACTGAGCTTTCCTGTATCCTCTGCATCAGTTCGATCTCATGATTCGCAAGCCAGTAGATGATCTTGCTGCCGTCGTTTTTCCGACACATCGAAGGAGCCAACTCGTTGTAATCGGTACTCGGCCACTCCAGAAACACCTTTATTGAGCGGGCCTCTTCTGGCATCGAAACATAAACAGCGGTCTCCACACCGACGTCCCCGAAGGCGTCTTTAGGCATAAGGGTTATGCGGTCTATTGAACGCTCAGTCAACAAACGCTCCCGCAAAGTCCGAACGGTGGGTACTGTCAGCCACGTGATTGGAACGACTAGAGACGATAGACCGCGCCTCGACGAGACTTCGAATCCAGCCAAGTGCATAAACAGCCAATAGGACTCAAGCTCTTTGTCAGTAGCTGCTGGTCTCAGGTCCTTTAGCACTGGGCGCTCATCATAAGTGAAAAATGCTCCATAAGGAGGATTCCCAACTACAGCAGAAAACCCCGCATTGTCTAATTCCGATCCGTTTGCGTCGAAGTAGACCTCTGGGAACTCGAGTTGCCAGTGGAAGAAACGCTTTTTCACGCCTAGCGCCGAGCGATTGCGCAACTGGCTCACATTGGAGAGGAGCGATGAGTAGTCATTCGCAGCTTCGCCAAACAATATTCCCATCCAGACATCTGCCACTGCCTTGAACGGCCTCTTCGTGTCTTCGATGGCGCGATCCAATAGTTTTTTAGCGCTGATGTCCGCAGGAAACAAAGTTTCTCTGCTCATAATTCCGAACACATCCCGAATCATCGTGGGGACCCGAGCTCTGAAGTGATGCTCGAAAAGGTTTCCCTGACCGCGACGCGCAGACTTGGCCTTGTTAGATCTTGCGTTGTGGCTTATGAATGGAGGTTCGCCCAACTTATCAAGGGGAGCGCCTAATAGCGAGTTGCCGCACTTGAGATGATGGTCGAGAAAGGAAAGCGGTCTGCCTCGATCCATGGTGAACAGCCACATCGACAGCTTCGCCAATTCTACCGCCATCTCATTGACGTCCACCCCGTAGATACACCGCTCGGCGACCATGCGCTTGTATCGGATGAACTCCTCGTCAGTCATCAATCCGTCTTTGTCCTTGCCTTCTCGGATCAACGCATAGCCATAAGCGCGGGCCAGGTACTCGGTCGCGGCGACAAGAAAGTGGCCCGAGCCCATCGCGGGATCTAGTACTCTCAACTCAAGTATTTCATCCGAGTTGAGCGGCACGCCCTTCATTTCAGCTTCACGGTTTTCGCCGCGCACCAAAGGTCCGATCGTGTTGTCGACGATGTACTGAACGATGTAGTCCGGCGTATAGTACGATCCCGAAGACTTTCGTTTGGACTCGCGTCCACCGAAAACCAGGAAGTAGCGGCCCTTCTCTTTCCGGTCGACTATCTTGCATCCTCGCGGCAGTCGTGGACTATCGGGGTTTTCGTCTTTTGCTTCCTGCCACTCCTTGATCTGTTGTTTCTCATCTCTGCTCAGCTCGGAGATCGAAGCGTACTCTTCAGCCGCATTGCTCCCCGACCCGCGCTTGATGACAACTTTGTCCTCGTCTGCGATGAGAGCGGAATACTCAAGAATGCCTTCGTAGATGCTGCCGAGATGCCGAATCTCCAGATCGCGGTAGGTGATCTTCTTGCGTCCCTCCCCCCGCTGCTGACCGGATCGCGGACGTGTGCGGCTCAACAGATCGATCGCACGCGCGAGGTAATGATCACCGACCTTGAATCGTTCGAGGAACTCGTGTTGTTCCGGATCGAACAGTCCGCCGTTGTACGCGGGAATTATTTCGCCCCAGCCCTTGTCTACGAAGCCAAACAACTCCTTCAACCGGTCCCACAGCGAAGTGTTGCCCTTCCCGAAGAAAGACTTCGGGTCGGGATCATCCAGCACTGAGATGATGTCGTCACGAATCGACTCCAGGCTATAGCTCTCGCGGTACATCTCGTTTTCCATCGGCAGCAAGTTCCGGCTCTCGGCGTAGAACAGAAATAATAGGCGATACATCAAGCTTAGCGATTCGTGGTAGATGTCCGTCAGCAGCTCATCCGAGTGGAGGAAGGAATCAAGCGAACCAGAGAAATCCTTCTTCTCGCGCCAAGCCTTCAACGCGTCGTGGTTGGACCGGAGGAATGCGAGGAAACCGTCGCCCAACTCTTCGAGCGCGTGGAAGACATTCTGCTTCAGCTCATCGCTGATCTCCTTACCGTGCCGCGCGCTCTCCATCACCGCGCGCTCGAGCCGGGTTCGTCCGTTGTCGTCCTTTTCGGTGAACGACGCCCCCGAAAACAAACCCAGGCAGTACCTGAAAGCGAGCAGCGCCTCGGCATCGCGCCGGTCCATCACTGCTGCAAGATCAACCTCCAGAAATGAACGCGGCTTGTGAGCTGTACTCTTGTGCAGCAGGCGCAGCTTCTGGCCATTTGTCAGGACAGCCCATTGTACGTCCGAGGCCGTGAGCGCTCGCTGCGCAAGGTCCATTGGGAGGACGTCACCCTCACCGTTGGTTTGAACCGCATCCAACTCGCTGCGCCACGGAAGAACCCAGACCAAACATGTCAGCTCCCCTCCCGCGTCTTTGCCTTGATATTCGTCACGCGGTTTGCGAGAGCGTTCTCCTTTCGTCAAAACGTAGTCAGGTTCGAAGACACCGGTCTGGGCTACGATTCGGACACCGCTGTTAGCTTTGATCCCGAGCGCCGAGAACAGGACCCCTTCGCACCAGTTGCTCTTTGTTTCTTCGGCGTCGGCAGAGACGAGCGACGTTCGAATGGAATCGACGCGCTTCGCGATTTCCTTCAAGAGAGTCTTGGCTTCGTCCTCCTCGAACGAAGCAAGTTCCTCATTGGGAAACAAACGTTCGAGATAGTAGTCCGAGAAGATGCTGTCCGAGTTGATTATGTAGGGCCACAACGTTGACCGATACGCAGTTGTGCGGCCGGTGGTGCCTTCAACCGGATGTTCGATGGTCGCGCGAATCGCCGCCGCGACGATCGGGATCAGCGAGTCTGCGGAGGCGCTCAGCGCTCTCTTCGTGGCTGCGGCGCTCGGATTGAACTCCGCATGCGCGCAGGCATTGCGAATGTCACGGATGATGATCAAGAAATAGCGGATCGCCTTGTCCGCGCTTAGCACGCCCTTGCTCCAGGCTTCGAGGTGCTGACGTCCTTCGCGCGGACGTTTCTTCTCGGTGTCAAAGAGCAGCGCCTTTTCTGCTTTCTTTACCGCGTCGCGAAACTGCGCGAGAGATGGATCTTGAATCAGCTCACGCACACGAGGCACGTCGATGACGGTTGTGACCCAGCGGCCAAAGCGTTTGAACTCTTCGTCCCCGGGGCCTCCGTGCATCATCAGCAAGTTGTAAGCGGCGAGCCAAGCCTCGAAGAAGTGCTCCTTTGGATCGTCGGCGGTTTCGGCTCGTTCCAGGAACGAAATAGCATTGCTCAGACCGGTGTACCAGCGGCTTGAGGTCGGATAGCCGCGGAGTTCCTGTTCGTGCCGGCGGTCCTGAATCAGTTTTTCAGCGTAGGTCGGCATATAGCTGTTGGAGTCTCGAGTTCGAACCTAATCGTGCGCTGGTTGAGACGCGTGGTTGGTGATGATCACGCGGGCACCACGATGACCATGTTGAGTAACTCAGGAGCAGGGAACGCGCCGAGTCGCATCTTTTCTACTTCCGCCCGCCGCTCCTTCATTCGGTGCTTGTGAATCTTTATCTGGTTTTCGATACGCGTTCTTTGGCCTTTTGCCGTTGATGCTTCTCCATCCTCGAAGAGAGCCCTTTGGTCGTGGCCTAAAGCGCCAAGCTTGGCTTGGAGAAATTCCATCGTGCCCTTGTCAAAACGATCGAGATCCTCGATGAGAATCGCTATGTCGTCGTCTCGCTTTGCTTCAGCGCGTTTGTAATACTCTTCGTACTGCGCGCGAATGTGACTTGAGGCCGCGTGTTTGAGCTTAGCTATTTCCGACCGTATCGCCGCCAGCGTCTCGCTCGACGGCTCCGAGTGAGGAATGCTCGGCGCTAAAAACAGCGTACGTCCGAGCTTCGGGCAAACAACGCATTCCTGATCTACGAAGACAGGTTCCAGTTCTTCTCGAATGATGCGGCCATCGCGGTCCTCAAATCTGAGGATGAAATTGAATATCACTCCGGGCAGCCCGCCGTAATCGGCCACCATACAGGTGAGCTTGCCGCCCAACTCCGCCGCACGCGTTACGCGACAGTAGTGGACCATGCGTTCCAGCATCGGGTGACCAAATGCAAAAAACTCCGGCTCCAGCGCGCGCAGCCAATCTCGCGTCGCGATGGCTCGCTCGAACGTCAAGCGGTTGAGATTCTTTGGCAGCTTGTCATCTTGGATAACCGATGGGACTAAAAGGCGGTAGACACCCTTGTCGCCGGTAGAGTGAAGCTTCGATCCGTCGCGCTCACCACTTGCCTGATCGCCAAAAACACGAAGGAACGTCTCGACGAAAAGCTTGACGTCACGATGCTGCGGGATGGCCACTTGAGAGTCGGCTATCGCGTCATTAGCTTTGCGAATGTCTTCCCAGGTGAACTGGCGGCACCCTGATAGGAACTGAGTCTTGCGAATGCTCTCGGCGATTTCGTCCATTCGCTTCAGCTCTTCATCGGCTATCGCCGCAACGTCCGCAACATCGATGCTCCGATCGAGCACTCTGAGAATCACGTCATCGAGCGAGATTCTTTCCAAGACCCCAAGGACTTCCGCCATGTTGCCGAGCTGCTTGCGGATGACCTCGATCTTATCCTGAAGGCGCTTGAAGATTTCCGCTTCCTTCGAGCCTTCAATCATCAGGTTATAGATTTGAGCTGTGCGTCGCTGGCCGTACCTGTGAATGCGGCCGATTCGCTGTTCGAGTCGATTGGGGTTCCACGGCAGTTCGTAGTTTATGAGTATGTGACAGTGTTTCTGTAAGTTCAGGCCTTCGGACGCCGCGTCGGTCGCCAGCAACACCCGGGTATCAGGATCATTGAAGCGGCGCTCTGCATAAAGTTTGGAGCCTACCTCGTTCTCATCCTCGCCGAGTGGCATTCCACCGTGAATCAATACGATGCCGTTCGGCCCGAGAAACCACTTGCTTTCAAGCGACGATCTTAGGTAGTTCAGCGTATCGCGGTACTCCGTGAAGACGATAACCTTTTCGTTGGGATCGTTGGCAAAGAGCTGCTGAAGGAATTTAGTCAGCCACTCGAGCTTGCTGTCTTTTCCCGACTTGATCAGGGCGTCCGCTCTCGACAAGAAATCGCGAAGACTTTTTACTTCATTGGTACGTTCTGCATACGACTCTTGAATTCTCCGCGTCTCGATGTAGCGCTCGACCAGCTCGCGGTCTTCATCCTCCATTAACTCGCCGCGATCGTAGTTTTTGAAAAGCTGCTTGATCTCCTTTGCGTCACGCCCGTCGATTCGATTGATAGCGCGGGTCTCGACTATGCTGTCGATGCGGCGTGCGAGCGTTTCGCGGAGGGCGGCGATGCTTGACACCATACGCTTCTGAACCAGCGTCAAAAGAAACTTTCCAATGTTTCGCTCGGAGACAGAGATCTTTCGTCTGCGGTTGAGTTGAGCCCAACCCGCTCCGGTGTACTCAGACACGTCGTCGTAAAGCTTGCGTTCGGCGGGACTGAAAGTGATTTCTCGCGCGTGAGGCTCGCGGTCTCTGAACTTCTTGACGAGCTCGCCTGCCTCGTTCACTTCAAAGATTGTTTCCTTGCCGCGGCGGATCATCACCTTGTCTACGCGTTCCCGAGCGTCCGGCCGATCCAGGTCTTCGGGCTCAGCGAACATGAACGGATCGAGCAGATTCAGCAGGTTGAAGAAGTGCTCGGAGTTTCCAGAGTGGGGCGTTGCAGTAAGAAGCAGCAAACTGTCGCATCGCTCCTGGATCTCCTTAGCGAAGTCGGCACGGTTGGCCGTTGTTGAAACGTAGTGAGCTTCATCGATGATTACCAGGTCCCATCGCTTTTCGACTTTCATAAGCTGATCGAAGATCGGATTTGTGTTGCGCCGTGACGCACCCGTGCCTTCGTACTGCGGCTTGACCCAGTCTATCGAAGTGATGATCGAGTTTTTCGCGAGCCACGGGTTCAGGTTCTCGTCAACAAGCTCTTTGATGCCCTCCATCTTCCGGCTGTTGTAGATGTACAGAGTCCGCAGGAAGTGACGCTGCATCTCTTTCTTCCACTGATCCTGGAGTGACGCCGGGGTAACAATCAGAATTCGGCTACCTCGCTGACGCGCGGTAAGCTCCTGGAGTATCAGACCAGCTTCTATTGTTTTTCCGAGACCAACGTCATCCGCAATAAGGAACCGCTGGCGCAAAGACTCCATTACCTTCTTCACCGCCAAGAGCTGGTACGGTTCAGGGACCATTCTAGAGTTACTGATGCTGAGCAGCTTGTCGTACTCGTACACGAGCGACAGACGCGTCGCGCTTGTAAGGAGACGATAGTTGTCTATGTGGTCGATGCGTCCTTCATCAAGATGGTCGAGCACGGAGCGGATTGGCTCGATCGGAGTATGCGGGTATAGAAAAGACTGTGGCTTGCCTCCGCTCTCTGGATAGAGACGTATCGTCCAGGAGCCGTCCTGGTTGTCGGTGACGTTGCCGACCTCCCAAGCCTGGTTGCGGCAACGGACTTTGCTTTCAACCGCAAATGGAACAACTGCTGCAGTCATAATATGGCGTTCCGCTTCAAGACCCTTATGATCCCAGACGAAAGCCTCCGATCAAAGGCAAAATGGCAATCTGGCTTGGTGCATTCAATGCGTCGAGTTATGCCTTCGATAATCATCATCTCCGAACTACATATCGGGCACAAGATCCCAAGTTGCGGTCTCGGCTTTGCCATGTCGCCACCAGTCGGAGTCTGACTGACTTCGCTCACCGGAAGTGCACCCGAGCAACTCGGACTGAGGCTGCAAAGCCACATCGAAGCATCGGTGAAGAGAAGCATGTGCTCACCACCGGACGGACATCGGGGCGGGAGCTGCGGGCTACCCCCTGACGTTTCTCTCGCCGGCGACGGTTCCGAAGATATCCCAGGATGGACGTGAGAATAAGAACCCAGTCCCAGATCCGTCAAGTTCTCACCGACCAGTTCCGGTGAATCAAACCTGAGCATAGATTCGCGAGTGTCGTTGCGTGAGAGGATATTCAGACTGCCATGCCAGAGTATTCGCCCGTCTATCGCGAAGACCAAGGATGGCATTGTACCACGATCGCTGAGAGGGGCCTCCCTGCCTGTCGTGATTTCGTTAAACCGACCGATCGCAACATAAGCGAGCCCTAATTCGAATGGAAGACAAGCGGCGTTATCTTGCATTAGAGTCCAGCGAGGCGTGATTTTCCGCAGCGTCTTGGGTGAGTTTGTTTGATCTCGATGGCGTCGCTCGGTGGACAGCGTTTAAGCGTGCCCGTCACCCCGACTGCGCGCCTATCTTCTTTAATCGAAACTCAGGTCGCTATCGGTCACTGCACCGAGGCTGCTGCTCGAAACCAGCTTCGCGTACTTTGCCAGGACCCCGCGAGTGTAACGAGGCGCAGGGGCGCGCCAACTCGCTCGGCGGCGCAACAACTCTTCGTCAGAGACACTTAGTCGCAACAGCCGCGCGTGAGCGTCAATCGTGATTGAATCGTTCGCTTCAACGAGCGCGATAGTTCCGCCAACCGCGGCTTCGGGCGAGACGTGTCCGACTACCATCCCATAAGTCCCACCTGAAAAACGCCCGTCGGTGATCAATGCGACTGAATCTCCCAAGCCCGCGCCGATGATTGCAGAAGTCGGCGCAAGCATCTCACGCATTCCGGGTCCGTCCTTTGGACCTTCGTAGCGGATCACCACTACGTCGCCCGGTTTGATCTCTCCAGCGAGAATCGCTTCAAGGCAAGCTTCCTCGGATTCGAAGACGCGAGCCGGACCAGTGATGCGCGTGTTCTTTATGCCGGTGATCTTTGCAACTGCGCCCTCAGTCGCCAGATTGCCTCTCAAGATCGTCAGGCAGCCCTGTTCATACATCGGATTGTTCCAGGGGCGGATGACGTCTTGATCGCTCGGAGGCTCGCTCGGAATATCGCTCAACGCTTCGGCGATCGTGTGGCCGGTGATCGTGAGCGCATCGACGGGCAGGCATCCGTTGACCAACAGCATCTTCATCACCTGAGGGATTCCGCCCGCTTGATGAAGATCAGTCGCCACGTATCAGCCCGATGGTTTCAGATCGCAGAGCACCGGCACCCGCGTTCGGATCGCTTCAAAGTCGTCGAGCGACAACGGCACTCGAGCCGCGTGCGCGATGGCCAGCAGGTGCAGCACGGCGTTGGTTGAACCGCCTACGGCCATCACCACGGCGATCGCGTTTTCGAAAGCCTTGCGCGTGAGGATGTTGCTCGGAACAATCTGTTTGCGCACCGCTGCCGCCAGGACCTCCGCGGACCGGGCGGCGCTGTCAGGTTTCAAGATCTGATAAGCGAGACGGCTGGCGTCTCGGGTGTGTCACACGGTCGGCGCGAGCGAGAGTTGGCTGAACGCGAACCAGCGACCCGCTTGCCTAACGCGCGGCGCGTCCACTAATATCAACTGTCTTTGGCTGGTTGATCTTTTGAGTGTAATGCGTGCTCCGTGAGTCTCGACTCGTTCGTCTAGGGGCCTAGGACACCGCCCTTTCACGGCGGTAACACGGGTTCAAATCCCGTACGAGTCACCACTTCCATTCTTATCTAAGTCAGCGTCCATCAAACGAGACATATCGTTTGCCCCGGCGAGAATTTGGAACTAACCTTTAGTTCGACAGATTTGATTAAACGACAATGCAAGGTGACACAAGGAGCAGCGACAGTATGAGGCGAAACCTACGAAGCTTGTTGATAGCAATCACGGCGGCGATCGCATTCTCTGCATCCAGCGTTACTGGAGAGCCAACCAAACAAGAGCCGCCGGCGAGGCCTCGTCAAACGAAGCCGCCACAAAAGCCCGCCCCTGAACCCGCAGAGAAACCGGAATTGACGGCCCCGATTCAAGAGCCGGAGGACGCGATGCGCCGCGCGATAGCCAACCTTTCGACTCAGATCGGATTGCTCACCGACGAGATGCGAAAGCTGAGGCGCGAGACCGAACGCAACTCGGGGATGATGGAACTGTTGCTCAACGAAGATCGCCTGGCAAAAGTGGAAGATAAAATCCAGGACGCCA